>JAJRYU010000802.1 GCA_024275615.1 Planctomycetota bacterium | reverse complement strand
GTGATAGGTTGCTTCCAAGTAGTCAGCTTTGTTGATGCCGAAGCCCAGCTCCCAGCCCGTTGTCGGCACTGGAGCAAAAGCGGCGACTTTTTCGCCACGAAAATCGTAATACATGTAGCCGAGGCGGCCGGGAGCTTGGTCCATCTTGTCGTGCAGGATCTTCAAACCGTGGTCTTTGACCAACTCACTGGAATAGAGGTCTGGGTACTTGTGAGCGATGATCGTGTCGAGGTCGTTGGCGAAGAGAAAGGTATAACCTGAGGGGAATTGGGTACTCCGTTCCTCGAAGTCATCGTTGACACGGTTAAGAAGGTCCTGAATGCTGCGCCAATTGAAGAAGGCGACGAGCACCGCTTGAATGACTTCGCTTTCGCCATCTTCCGAATTCGTCTCTGACAGTGGTATGCCTTTGGCAAAACCGAAACTGTAAGCTTCCGGGTTCTTGCGGCGGTTCTTATCGACTTCGTTCGATTGGTCGTCGAGGAATTTGGGATAGCCGTAGGCTTCTTGAACCACGCGCTCTATACCCCAATCGATGACCGCTGGTTTGCCACTAGCTACTGCTGGCCACCAAGAACGCGAACTGAGATCTTCATCGGCCAAGGGGTTGCTTTGTAGATCAGTGAACAAGCGGTTGTCGGTATTGTCTTTGAGACGGCCGGTTTGGATTCCCCGGCGTGCACGATTGCTGGTGACAATGATGCGTCCTTCCAATGCTACGACAGCAAGGAGATCAGCATTGCCAAAAATCTCCACCGAGTTATTGAGGTCCGATCGTATTCTCTCCAAGGCGCGAATGTATTCATCTTCCACACGTTCGTATGAAGCCAGATCGTAGACGTTGCCGCGAAGATTGGTCGACCCAGCCAGGAGCTCGGTGCCGACTCTCATACTGTTGAGCGAAGTTTCCAGGTTGACTGTCGTGTCCCGAGCGACTCGCTGTACAAACTGCTCGATGTATGTTTCTGCCATTGTGTCGCGTGCGACAAAATAGGCAGTCACTCCAACCAACGTCATCGGCACGATGCCAAGGATGAGGAACACCAAGGCCAGCTTGTATGAGATTCGCTTGGGAATTTGCAATCTAGGTGTCCTTTATGGCTTCGATCCTCGGGAATAGAGGGGTCACTTTCTCCAATTGAGTGCCAACGACCAAAGCACCATAGTTGGCATCGCTGAGGCGTAGAGCGTTGATACTTTTGTCTATCCCCAGCGCTTCCTGCAGGCCCTTCATCTTCTCTGGCATGAAGGGAGCAAGAAGGACACCAGCACAGCGGCAACTTTCCAGAAGATCGTAAAGAACTCGGTCAAGCCGCCCTGCTTTTTCTGGATCTTTCGCCAATGCCCAAGGCGCTTCTTCGTCGACCAATTGGTTGGCGCGTGCAACAATGGTCATGGCCGCTTCGACTCCTTGTTTGAGCTTGAGCCCTTGCATATGCGTGTTGTAGTTCGCTGCCGCCTTCTCGATCGTCGCTGAAACCAAGGATTCGCCCTTAGCTTCAGGGACCACGCCATCACGATATTTGACCAACATGGAAATTGAGCGCGACAAGAGATTTCCCAGACCGTTGGCGAGGTCAGCGTTTGCTCGAACCAGCAAACGATCGGTGCCATACTCAAGGTCCTTGCCGAAACTTGCTTCGGCCATCAAGTAGTACCGCAGAGCATCAGCTCCGAAATGACCTGCAAGCTCTTTTGGGTCGGCACTGCTACCAGCGCTCTTGGACATCTTGTCTTTGCCCATGTTGACGAAACCGTGGCCGAAGATTTTTTCTGGCAGTGGGAGTCCTGCACTCTTGAGCATGGCTGGCCAAATGATGCAATGAAAACGAGTGATGTCCTTGCCGATGATGTGGAGATTCGCGGGCCATAGTTCATCGAAACGGTTGTTCGCGCTGGGCCAGCCGGTGCCAGAGATGTAGTTGATCAAGGCGTCGAACCAAACGTAGACCACGGCCTCAGAATCGAAGGGCACGGGAATACCCCAGTTGGCTGACTCCCGAGAAATGCTGATGTCTCTTAACCCACTGCGCAGAAGTTCAAGGAGTTCATTGCGCCTGACGTCGGGTTGAACGAATTCCGGATTCTTCTCGTAGAGGTCGAGCAAGAACTTTCCGTACTTTGAGAGACGAACAAAGTAGTTCTTCTCTTTCAACCAAGCGAGCTTACGCCCTGGATGATCGGGGCATTTCTCTTCGACGATGTCGCCGTCGTTCTTGAAAGCCTCGCAACCGTGACAATACCAACCTTCATAATCGTCTTGATAGACGTCGCCGTTGTCGTGGATACGAGTGAGGATCTCGGCGACCGCTTCTTTGTGACGGTCTTCAGTGGTGCGAATGAAATCATCGAATTCGATGTTGAGCGCGGCCCAGACATCGCGAAATATCGCTTCCATTTCATCGCAGTGCTCGGCCGGCGACAGCCCTTTTTCGCTGGCCGCTTGTTCGACCTTGAGGCTATGTTCGTCGTTTCCCATGAGGAAAAACACGTCTTCACCGATGAGACGATGGAATCGCGCAATCACATCGGCAGCAATTTTCTCGTACGCCGTTCCCAGGTGAGGGCGACTATTGACGTAGTCGATGGCTGTTGTGATGTAGTAAGTCATAAATTGCCAGTCTCTTGTTTTACCACGGGGTTTCCCTTGTTGTCGAGAAGCAACGCATGGCAGATGCGCGCTTGAGGATAGTCTAACCGTTAGTGGCCTTATTCTCACCTACCGACCTGAGCCCATCATGGTAATGTTGGGCTGTTCCGCATTATGCACGATCTCGCGCCTCACGAGCACGACTGACCACGATCTCATGAGTACGGCGGGCAAAGAGGAGAAATTCGATGAATCGACCCGCTGTTTACGCTGGTAGTTTTGACCCACCGACTCGAGGCCACTTGGATATCATTCAACGTGGACTAGCGCTTTTTGGCACCTTGATTGTCGCCGTTGGCAAGAATGTCGGCAAGAATCCCATTTTTAGCACAGCGGAGCGCATAGCCATGATTGAAGCTGAATGCTCCGGGGTTGAAGGCTTGACGGTGACGGGTTTCGACGGTCTCGCGGTCGCTTTCGCGCGCACCCAGGGGGCTCATGTTCTCCTGCGGGGAATCCGTTCGGTTGCGGATTTTGAGTCTGAATTCCAAATGGCCCTGACGAACAGTAGTTTGGACGCGGAGATCGAGACCGTGTTCTTGGCGCCCAGTGAATCCTACGCCTTCTTGTCTAGTCGGCTGGTGAAAGAGGTAGTCCTTGCTGGCGGCAAAATCGATCGCTTTTTGACCCCTGCTGTGGCCAATGCCCTCGAAACTCGCTTGAGAGAGAAGAACGATGACTGAAAGAACCCAGATTGCCTCAAAGGACGCTC
>JAJRYU010000801.1 GCA_024275615.1 Planctomycetota bacterium | reverse complement strand
CCCATAGCGATGACCATTTGTGGTCCACCGCTTGCCAATAGATCCTGATCTATGTCGTCACTCACCGAGAGACCTTCGAATGGATTGAAGATCACAGTGGGACGTTCGAAGATCCGTTCGAATGATTCCCGGAAGCAAGCAAGTCGAGAGCCTCCGCCGGAAAGGAAAATTCGATCCGGTGACCGACCATTTTGGTTCTCAAAATAGTCGAACGACAACTGGATCTCATTGCCCAAGTCGTCAATCGTCGGAAAGACAGCGTCTTGAATGCTGCCTTCATCATCGCGACCAGAGCGCTTGACAGCCTCAGCGTCTTTCTCTTCCATACTCAAACGACGCGAGATGGCTGTGGTGAAGTCGTGGCCACCAAAGTAGATCTCGCGAGTAAAGAGCGATGAGCCGTTTTCGATGATGTTCAAGCAAGTCTTGGAGGCTCCCACGTCGACGAAAGCAACAACTTCGTTGTCTGTCGTGTCATCGGCCTCCCCAGAGCAGCTGCGCATGAACTCATAAGCGTTACCCAAGGCAATCGCGTCTACATCGACGATCTCTGGGGTGCAGCCTGCTTTCTGGAGAATATCGATATGATCTTCAACAACAGTCTTCTTGACAGCAACAAGGATGACGTTGTCGTTGCCACCACTCTGAGACGCCCCTTCAAGCTTTTGGCAGTCAAGAGTGCTTTCGTCCAACCCAAACGGGATGTACTTTTCGGCCTCAAAAATGATGGCGTTTCTGAGTTCTTCCTCGCTCATGGGAACCATGCTCAGATAGCGAATGATCACCATCTTGCCGGAGACGGAGCTCACGACGCGCTTGGGGTTGAACCCACCTTCTCTGATGAGAGTGCTGATTGCGTTGATTTGCTCTTCGCGATCGTCCGAATTCAGGTCGATTTGGCCAAAGCCTGTGACTTGAATTCCTTTACCGACCCGACTGAGCTCCACCGCCTTCACTGCGGAGCTTCCGACATCGAGACCGACTATGCTTTTTCCTGGGCTGAACATGTTCTTGCCGCCTCTCCCTATCTTTGGAGATATCCTGTTGTCTATACGCGATACAATGGTGATCGTCTCGGAAGTGACGCTATCTTTAGCGAGGTGCAGGTTACATATCCGAGAGAATATGCAGAACAGCGCATAATAGAAATGCTGGAAGAACAGCATTTGGTCTAACTACTTGATGCTCAACAGTTCGTCACCGGCTGCACAAGGCGGCAAGCTCTCAAGATTGGCGGCAGATTTTGTGAATGAGCGAAAAGAAAAAGTCCATTTAGATAATTATCCCGCAGAGAACTTTCGATTCAATCGAGCTCTGCCGTGCTCACGGAGAAGACCTGCCGCAGATTCGCAACGAGGAAGCCGACCTCTCTCGGAGCGATGAGGAAACGGGAGTCTCGACTTGAACTTCGGCTGTTCACCCAACCGTGTTCAGACTAACGAGGAATCCTCGACTTGGATTCGCGCAAGAGATCCATCACTTCATCTGCGCTCGCGGCGTGTAGTGCGCTGTCGGCTAGACGGTAGCAGTGGGAAAGATAAAGGCTGCGGACTGCCTTTTTTACCTTGGGTAACATCGGTGGAGCCACCGACAGATTCCGAACCCCCAACCCCAAGAGAAGCGGTATATAGATGGGTTCACCGGCCATTTCGCCACAAACAGAACAGTATTTTCCGTTTTTCTTGGCGATTCGTATGACCTGCTTGATCAGGGCAAGGACGGCGGGGTGGTGAGAAGCGTAAAGTTTGGCTACTCGGTGATTCAACCGATCGACGCCCAAAGTGTATTGGGTCAGGTCATTGGTGCCGATGCTGAAAAAATCGCACTCTGAAACGAGGCGGTCCATGTTCAGAACAGCGCTTGGAAGTTCTATCATGGCCCCGACTTTGAGATCATGAACAAATGGGACTTCGGCTTCCTCGAGCTCGGCGCGCGCTTCGGCAACGAGCGCTTTGGCCCGACGCATATCTCCCAGGTCCATGATGAGGGGAAACATGACACGTACTTTGCCATAGACACCCGCTCGCAGAATGGCGCGCATTTGCGTCTTAAACGAATTGGGATGGCTGAATGACACCCGTATCGATCTTTCACCAAGAAAAGGGTTGGGTTCCGACCTCGAATTGAATCGCCGGTCAAACTTATCAGCCCCTACATCCATCGTTCGAATGGTGAGCATCTTGCCCTCCATGCCTTCGAGCGCTTCCCTGTAGACGGCAAACTGCTCGTCCTCTGAGAGAGGATCTCTGCGGCCCAAGAACAAGAACTCAGTTCGAAACAAACCAACACCGGTGCCCCCGTACTGCTTGACTCTGGGTACATCTTCTTTGGTTTCGATGTTGCAGTAGATTCGAATTTCCTCGCCGTCCTTTGTGATTGACGGCTGGCGACGGACTTGAGCATCGGCAACGGTACTCCGTCGGCTTCGCCTGCGCTTTTCCTTGTAGCGAATGAGAGTTTCGGAATCCGGATCGATGATGACGGTTCCAGAATCCCCGTCAACGATCACGTCGCCGCCGAAAGTCGTCACATGGGCAACACCAGGGACAGCAACAACAGCGGGGATCCCCAACGCGCGGGCAAGGATAGCGGTATGGGAGGCCCAACTCCCCTCTTCAGTGGCAATGGCCAGAACCTTGTCACGATCCAATGTAACAGCTTGAGACGGTGTTAAGTCGTCGGCAATGACGATGACAGCTTTGGTCAGTTTCTGCACTCTCTGCAAGCGCCCGCCCATCAAGTGATTGAGAAGCCTATGCTCAATGTCGATCATGTCGGCAACTTTGCTGGAAAAAGCTGGGTTGTCGATAGCTTTGAATTGCTCGGCCAGATTCGCGACTGTACTGCTCACAGCATAACTCGCCGTGCAGAAGCGATCGCGAATGGCTGACTCGATCGCGCCGCTCAACATGTCGTCAGAAAGGAAATCAAGAGACGTCGCGATGATACGCTCGACATCAACATGGACTTGAGCTTGTTCGCGCAAGAGCTTCTTTATGTCAGATTCCGCCCGCGACAAGGCTCTCTTAAAACGCTTGAGCTCTTTTTCGACTTTATCAGGCTCAACATAGGATTCCTTGACCTTGATTTCGTCTGACGTCAAGACAATAGTCTGCCCAATGGCAATACCCGACGATACTTTCTGACCGATCAGTTTTTCCATGGGGCCCCTACTTTCAATCCTCGTTGAATCCGGATGTGATCAACTCAGCTATGGCATCAACGGCGAGTTGTGCGTCGTCGCCAACAGCAATGATCACCAAAGACGTACCACAGGGCGCATTCAACATCATCACTTCCAATGGCGATTTGGCGTTGGCTTCGAAACCCGAATCGACATTCTTGATCGAGACGTCACAATGAAACCCCATCGAGATCTTGACGATCATTGATGAAGGCCGTGCATGGATTCCCTGCTTGTTGCTGACCTTCAGTGCCAACTCTACGTTCACGATTCCGATCCCTTCTCTTCTTCATCGAGAAGAATCCTGTAGCCGGCAAAAACTGCCTCTGCCAATCGATTAGGACTATGCCTAACTTTGGGACCAGACTCCAAGAGGTCTGCCAGTTGGACACGTATGCCGTTCATTGTGCCTTCAACAGGAACAACTGGCTCACTG
>JAJRYU010000800.1 GCA_024275615.1 Planctomycetota bacterium | reverse complement strand
TATGTCATGGGTAACACTCTGCCGGAATGGTCCCTCGCGGGAAGCTCCGGCGGCGCGACAGCGGGTCTCTTTATCCATGACCTCGTCGGGCTGTTCGTTACTCCCATGGGCTGGGGGTTGATGTACTTCTTTGTGCCAATCATTCTCAGGAAACCCATTTGGAGTCATGCCCTGAGCGTGATCGGTTTTTGGGCGTTGGCTTTTTTCTACCCACTCAACGGTGTGCACCATTTCTTGCTCTCGTCCATCCCGATGAGCGTTCAATACGGCGCCATCATTTCGACGATCGCAGTTGAGATCGTTGTGACAACCGTGATCGTCAACTTCTTCGCGACCATGTGGGGGCGTGGGGCGGCGCTTCGGACCAACCTGCCAATTCGCTGGTTCTACACGGGCATGGTCTGCTACTTTATCACTTGCCTGCAGTGTTCCTTTCAAACAACGCTGACTTTTCAAGAGTACATTCACTTTACGGACTGGGTGCCAGCGCATGCTCATCTTGTCATGTTGGGTGTTTTTGCCTTTTGGATCTTGGGAATGATCACTTGGATTTGGCCCCGCCTAACTGGATGCGATTGGCACAATAGGCGCCTCAATCAATGGCACTATTGGCTCAGTGTGATCGGTCTCATCATCATGTTTACTGATTTAACCGCTGGCGGTTTGGTCCATGGCTTCATGTTCAAAGAGTTGGCTCCATGGATGTCGATCATCGATTCGCTGAAGCCGTTCTGGATCATCCGGACAGCCGCCGGGCTGATGATTGTCTTGGGGCAATTGTGCTTCACTTGGAATGTCTACAAGACCGCGATGGGTACCGGGAAACCGTATGACTATCGGGTCGATTTAGCCGTCATAGGGGAGGTATAACCCATGGATAAATTCAAGAATGTTATCCTGTTCGCTGGGTTCGGTTGTTTCATTTTTTCTGTGCTACTCTCGGGCCTCTACCCGTTCTTGATCACGGATGCCAAGACTCCAGAAGCGTCGATCGCCGAGTTGGCAAAAAACGTTCTCCCTGACTTCAAGTCAATGAAGGAAAGTTGGCCGGTGGGATTTGCCAAGGCTTTCGACAACACCGAAGACCTCTACACCCAGAAGGAGTTGATTCTCAAGGAGCACTCTGCAGAAATGCAGGCGTTGCCAGTGGCAGAGCGAAAAAGGCAGTTGGATGAACTCAAGATGAAGAGCGACTCGGCTTGGCCAAAAGTTTATGCTCAGGCCTTAGAGCTCGGTCGTAATCGTTACATCGCTGATGCTTGTTGGCATTGTCACAGCCAGTTCGTGCGTCCTGTTGCGAACGAGGCGCAACGATATGGCCCTGTCAATACCACGGAGCAAGACAACAACGCTCTTCAACGTCCTGTTCTTTGGGGTACACGCCGCGTCGGTCCTGACTTGACTTATGAAGGAGGGAAGAGGAGCAACGATTGGCATGCAGCTCATCTCCATGACCCTCAATCCACGACTCCGGGTTCAGTGATGCCCAAGTTTCCGTTCTACTCACGGACCGGCTACAGGGTCTTTCGACGCATTGATCCCAAGAAAGCTGATTTTGGTGGTGTCGACCCCGATACGGCTATCGCCATGACTGGAATCTTCGATTCCCAAGCGGATGCCGAATCTGCCATGCAAGGTTTCAAGGACGTTCTTGACCCCAACTTATCAGCGGAAAAAGAACGGATGTATGTTGGCGAGAGTATGGGGCCAAACGAAAAAGGCCTTGCCCTCATCGCCTATATTCAGTGGTTAGGCACTTGGCGTCCCGAGGCCAAAACGGAGGCGGATGATGACTAAAATTGAGAGACTTCAAAGGAGCAAGTCGGACCAGAAGGTTCATCGTGTCATGATTTGGCTCTTTGGGTTCGTGGTCTTCACCGGCGGATCAGCATTCTTCTACAAGCTCTACGAGTTCTTCATGGACCTCACGGCGTCAAATGGCTTGCGATTCGCTGGTTCTCACTTGTTGACCTATTGCCTCGTGGCTGGCGGGTTCTTGCTGCTACTCGTCTACGGCTTTATGGCAGGCCATTTCTCTGACATCGAAGAGCCCAAGTACAAACTCATGGAAATGGAGATGGACTATGACCGCCAAGAATTCGGAAACTCCTGAGCAAGTCGGCGATGATCAGGCGGCCTACGATTTCGCCTATGACCATGGAAGAATGCCATTTTTCATGAAGCTGATCTGGATCGGTTTCATCGTCTTGGCCACGGTCTATATCGTCAATTATCTTCTCGTTGCCCTAGGCCAAGAGCTCGGTGGCTGAAGCAGCTGGAGTTTGTTCGCATTGTGGACTTCCGCTGCGCCTGAAGAAGGGCGCAGCGGAAGAGCTACAGTCCCATTTTTGCTGTGTGGGCTGCCGCATGGCTGCAGCCATGGTGGGGGAAGGGCACGGAGCGGTTGAGTTCTTAGAAGCCAGATTGCTTTTTTCTGCCTTCCTGGCGATGGGTGTGATGACATTTAGTCTCGTGCTCTATGGTGAAACGATCTACGGCGGTGAGGCCGATGAAGGCATGGCAGCCATGCGTGCCATCGGACGCATGGGGCTTTCTCTTTTTTCGCTGCCGGTTTTCATTCTCTTGGGCGCACCTCTTCTCAAGGGTGCTTGGCTCGATCTCCGTCGCGGTGCCATTCGCATGGATGGTTTGATTTGCTTGGCTACTCTCGCGGCCTACGGACTCAGCGTGCGCAATACTTTTATCAACAGCGGCGAGGTCTACTTTGATACCGCAACGATGGTCCTGGTCTTGGTCATGTTTGGTCGGCGGTTAGAAGCTCATTCTCGTGTTCGTGGCCGCGATGCGGCGGAATTCCTGGCTGAGTTGCTCCCAGAGCGAGCCAAAGTTGAGTTGCCAAGCGGTGAATTCGAGGAGAGAGATCCCAAGGAGCTTCAGGCTGGCGAAATTGTCTTGATCGGACCCGGTGAAGCCGTACCGGCGGATGTTGTCGTGCTGAGCGGCCAAAGCGAAGTAGAAGAAGCTCATATCACGGGCGAGCACGTGCCACGTCCTATCAGCGTCTCGAGCATCGTTCATGCTGGTGCAGTGAACGGCACAGGTGCCTTCAAGGCGCGCATCACTCGATCAGCCGACCAAGGCTCGATGGGGCGAATCCGTGAACTCCTTGACTCGCCCTTGGGGATGACCAGATTCATGCTCCTTGCCGATCGTCTGGCAGGTTATCTCGCTTGGATCTCTATCCTCTTGGCTGGAGTTGGCGGCACTTGGGCTTACATGAATGAAGGCGTGGGCGCTGGCGTTGAGGTAGCACTCTCCGTTCTCCTCGTTGCCTGTCCTTGTGCGCTTGGGTTAGCCACACCATTGGCCTATCGGGCGATTCGCGCATCCCTTGCTCGTCGGGGTGTATTGGTCAGCGACCCACGGGCGCTTGAAGCAGCCGCTGTCATTGATCAAGTCTTGCTCGATAAGACTGGTACATTGACTGAAACAGTGGGGAATCTCGTCAGTGCTCCCGGTGTTGAGCCCCAGAAGATAGCGAGACTCTTTTCTTTGGTGGGCGCATCCAATCACCCTCTCGCACGGGCTGTGCCGCACTCAGAAATCACTCCAAGGGAGATTCGTGTTGTGCCTGGTGCGGGTGTCTTGGGGGAAATCGACGGGCGCCCTTGTTGTGCTGGGAGTCCCCATTGGATGGATGAGCAAGAATTTCGTTGGATGCCCGAAATGGTGGCACAAAGAAACAAACTGGCCAAAAAAGGGTCGACGCTTGTGGCCTATGCCGAACGAGGCCAGATTGAGGCCCTGGCGTTTCTTGAACAGAGACTGAGGCCGTCGGCAATTCAGGTGGTTGCCGACTTGGTCGATCGTAAGTTGCAACCAGTCATCGTCTCTGGCGATCAAGCTGCTGCAGCCCAATTGATTGGCGACCAACTTGGGATTAGAGCCATTGGCGGCCTCACACCAGAACAAAAACTTGAGCACCTCAAAGACATACAAACTCAAGGCCATCGTGTTCTTGTCATGGGCGACGGACTTAATGACGCCCCTATCTTGCGGGCCGCAGATGTGGGCGTCGCTGTGGCCGAAGGAACAGCCGCAGCTCGATCGCAAGCTGGTGTCGAGATACTGGACGACGACTTGGCTCATCTGACATTCCTTCTCGACGCCGCTGCGAAGCTACGTCGTGTCGCGATTGGCAATGTGACATGGACGGTGGCTTACAATATCTTGGCTCTGGGCCTCGCAGCCACAGGCAACCTTCATCCCTTGGCTGCAGCCATCTTGATGATAATTTCCAGCATGGTCGTTTGTACACGAAGTTACGGATTGCTCTCCTACGGAGATGCACAGTCGTGAGTTGGGCAGAAATTATCACTTTCGCCCTGCTGCTTGGTCTTGGCAGTTCTGCTCACTGCGCAGGTATGTGTGGGGTTTTTGCCATGAAGGCGGCCCGTGGCCCGGGGCTCTTGTCATTCACAGCATACATTTTCGGCAAGGTCTTTACCTACGCCTTTCTCGGTGCCTTGGCCGGTTGGTTCGGCGCCCGAGTCATCAGTGATTCTGCTTCCATTCGCGCCTATGCTGGCCTCATTGCTGCCACTACCTTGATCGTCGCCGGCATTTTGGCTCTTTTCCCCAGTCGCGCCATCGCATCTTGGACTCGCCCTTTGGTCCGTCTTTTGGCCCCACTTTTTGCGGCAGTGAGGACGACCGGCGGATTGACAGGCAAGTTCGCTCTTGGCGCAGCGACCGGGCTCTTGCCATGCGGCATCGTCTACGTCGCTGCAGTCCAGGCGGTTTTGTCGGGCACAGTCCTGAAATCTGTGGCTCTCATGGGAGTCTTGGGGTTGAGTACGGCGCCAGCTCTTTTGCTTGTTGGCTATTTGTCTGAGAGAATGACCAGTCGTTTAGGGCCTCGAGCTATCCGAGTTGCCGGGGCAGTCTTGCTCATCGCGATCGGGTCAGTCACTGCGTGGCGAGCTTGGGGGCCACTAATGGGACCGACTGGGGCTGCCACATGCTGTCACTAACCAAAGAAGACCGGGTTCGAATGCTCTCTGCTGTTTCTCGAAAGGGGGCGGCCTTTACAGCGATTCGTATCGTTGTGATCACAGCGTCGTTGGCTCTTTTGGTTATGGTGCCTGTCGCTGGAATCGCTCGCGTCGATCTTTGGGGCGGCGATCACATTCTCATGGGAGAACGAGTTGACTTGGTCACGGCGCTCAAGGGATCGATCATCGCCATGGCGATCATGTACGGTGGAACATTTGTTTCCAACATGATTGTCGGACGCTTTTTTTGCGGGTGGGGTTGCCCGGTCGGGTATGTCGCTCGCTTTGGCGAGGATGTTGCCAACAGCAAGTCAAAGTTTCGGATGCTACTCATGCACGTGAAAGGGGCTTCTTTCGTCGCCACTTTCATCATCGCAGTCATGCTGTGGTGGGTTGATCCCCGTGTCATGATCGAAGGGTCAACGACGGCGAAGGCGGTCACTGTTGGCATTTTTCTTGTCATGACCCTAGGCGGCTTGGGGCATGCATTCATTTGGCGTTTTGGGTTCTGCATACACGTTTGTCCAATTGGGCTCTATTACCGATTGGTTACGTCCAAGGCACCGGTGGGTATCGTCTTCAATGAAGTCCCAAATCCCTGCATCGAATGCGGCTCCTGCGAGAAGATTTGTCCAGTCAATATAGATCCCAAGGCTCTGGGAACTGTCGTTGAGCACGTCATAACCAGCGTTGATGATGAACCGGAACGCTACGGTGATGCCGAGTGTATTCGCTGTGGTGATTGCATTGAGGCCTGCAAGATGGTCTTCAAGAAC
>JAJRYU010000060.1 GCA_024275615.1 Planctomycetota bacterium | reverse complement strand
TCGAACAGAGAGTCACAGGGTCTTGGTGGCGGTCACATCTGACGATGTTGTCGATGGTTATGGCGGGGGTGAAAAAGAGAAAGCCCGAGGTGTTAACCACGGGCTTTATTCAGTTGGGGTCTTCTGACCACCTTAGCTCCCCGAGTTGGACTCGAACCAACAACCAAGTGATTAACAGTCACCTACTCTACCAATTGAGCTATCGGGGATTAATTGTTGTTGCGTAAGGGGTTAAGAAATAAGCCTTGGCCCCTTTCGCGAGGTAATTCTATACCCCGAAATCGACCACTCAAGACAAAAACTGAATCGATTTAAGTCTAATGGGAGGTTTTTGGGGTTTAGGACTTTTTGTTCGACTCCTCGGCGGCTTCTTTTGATTCGACTTTGGAGTCATCGTCTTCCTCAGAACCGGGGAATGTTGGCTCTTGCCATTCGCCCAGGGGCACCACTTCGTCCCCTTCGTAGGTCCAAAGATAATTGATGAAATTCGACAGCGTATCCCGCATTTCTGCCCGGGGAACGATCTTGTCGAGGAAACCTCGATCAAGCAGGAACTCGGAGCGCTGAAAACCCTCGGGAAGTGTCTGGCGCAGAGTCTCTTGGATGACTCTGGGACCGGCAAAACCGATGAGAGCACCTGGCTCCGCGACTACGACGTCGCCCAATGCGGCGAAAGATGCCATGACGCCGCCCGTCGTTGGGTTGGTGAGAACGGAAATGTAAAGCCCACCTTTTTCCGCGTGCCGGGCGATAGCGAGAGACGTCTTGCTCATTTGCATGAGACTCAACGCTCCTTCGTGCATGCGAGCGCCGCCGGAAGCAGAAATGACTACTACGGGAAGATTTTTCTGCGTGGCGAGTTCGACCGCGCGTGTGACTTTCTCACCAACGACGCTTCCCATTGAACCACCAATGAAACTGAAATCGAGAACACAAAGAACAAGAGGCTGGCCTTTGATAGTACACGCGCCATAAAGAGCAGCTTCCGTCGCACCACTCTTTTTCATGCTGCGATCCAACTTAGCGGAGTACGGTTCCTTGTCGACAAATTCCAGCCGATCAAGTGTGTACAAGTTGGGTGATTCTTCGACGAATGACTCGCCATCGACGGTCATGGCGATGCGCTGCGTCCCTGTAACCGAAAAATGGTGGTCGCACTCGGTGCAAACACGAAGATTTCTCGCCAGTTCTTTCTTGAAGAGCATGGTATTGCAGCTTGGGCACTTAATCCACAAACCGCCTGGCATGTCCTTCTTGCGTCTGAATCTATTCCACGCCATGTCTTATCCTGCTACTGAGTCTTCTTTGTTTGCACCCCGAATGGCAGCAATTGATGCTCTTCGATCGGCCGTGCCAAATATTGCGGAACCGGCCACAAGCACTGTCGCTCCAGCAGCGATGGCTTCAGGAGCTGTTTCAGGACTAATGCCACCATCCAGCTCAATCTCACCTTGAAAGCCCAAATCTCTAAGATCTTTGATTTTCGGCAACACTTCCGGCATGAAGCTCTGGCCACCAAAGCCAGGAAAAACACTCATGACCAAGACCATGTCCAGGTCGTTGAGAAACGGCTCAAGTCGGCTTGCCTCGGTGTCGGGATTGATCACCATGCCACATTGAGCACCTTTGGCCTTGATCTTGGTTAGAACTTCTTTGGGATCGTCTTCGGCCTCGACATGAAAGGTCACCATGTCAGACCCCGCGTCAATGAAGGCGTCGACGTACTGCGATGGATGGCTGATCATCAAATGAGTATCGAGATAGAGTTTGGTGGTCTTTCGAATCGTCTTAATCAGTGGCGGGCCAAAAGTAATGTTGGGCACGAAATGACCATCCATCACATCCAAGTGCAACCAGTCCGCTCCGCCAAGCTCAGCGTCAGTGATCTCGGCGGATAACTTGGCGAAGTCGGCGGACAGTAATGACGGGGCAATCTTCACACTCACTGGTAATCTCTCGATTCTGCTTTCAAAAACCAATCCCACCACGAGACAGGAACGCTATCCTAACTCCCAAGAAGCGTCCTCGATAGGCGCGGCCGAATTCACGCACCTAAGTCTTTATCATTAAACGTGTTACGTGTATCCTGCGCGTCATTAGACATCGGACAATACGGACAAACCGGGAAGTTCCTTGCCTTCTAGCAGTTCTAG
>JAJRYU010000799.1 GCA_024275615.1 Planctomycetota bacterium | reverse complement strand
TGCTCGGGGCTTGGGTTTGTTTCCAGCATGGAGATCTCCTTGGTTCGTGACGAAAGGAGTCTTCCAAGGAGTCAGGGTGAGCGTCAATGGGCGGGTGGTTGACCGGTTACACATCACCAACGCGCCGAAAAGGGAAATGACCGGACGCCAAGTCATACGGCACTCCAACGAAAGATGCGATCAAGAAAACTTGATTGAGCAAACGAAAAACGGTGTCCATGCCATGCGAATGCCATGTCGCGAAATGCTCGCCAACGATGCCTACATCGTCGCGGCATCTTTGGCTTGGAACTTAAAGGCTTGGACTTCGTTGCTTTGGCACGACAAGAAAGAAGGTGAGACCATACTGAAAATGGAATTCCGACGATTCGCGAATGGGATCATTGAGATACCTTGTCAGGTGGTGAAGTCCGGAAGAAGAATCATTCACCGTTTCTTGGGATACACAACTTGGCTCCAATCACTCTTCAAGACACACGCCCGCATTCGGCGGCTCAAGTTTGCATAGAAAAATCCCGCGCTATCAGCTATTGATCTCTTGTGCAGTTGGGGTCCGTATCGACAGTCGGAATTTGGATCAAGACGACCAAAAACCGCAGGACGATTGTAAAAAACGAAAGAAAATGATGCACGTGACAAGATTTCGGCTGCTCACAGCCATCCTTTCGGAGTCATCAGAGCTTTGACATGATTCTTGAGGCTAGGTCGCTTGATTGAGGGCTAGTACGCCCTTTGTCAGGGCTTGAAGTAAAGCGTTGGCGGCAGCTCTGACATCGGATGCTGTTTCAAGTCCATTGGGGATGACCAACGTTCCAGCTCGAAGCGGTTCGCTTCTGATTTTGCCAAGGACTCGTTCAATCAAGATTCTTGCCGCCATGACGTTGCCATCATCAACCACGGCTTTGTACAAGGTGATAAACACAGCCTTCAATCTGTTGGGTGTCATGACTTCCGTCATGGCTTCTTGAAGGGCTGCCTTCAACTTGATGGTACTGGCTTCTGTCTCTGACAAAGTCGCGGCCGAGTTTTTGGTGGCGCTACTGAGCGCTTCTTTTTCTATGGTCTCAACACGTTTTTGCCATTCATCCTTGGCAGCAGTTCGCGACACAGTCTTTGGTGAAACATCAAAGTGATGGGCAACTCCCGCATAGGTTCGGCTGCTGCCAAGACCGACGTAATATTCAAATGCGGTGATGGCGAGTTTCTTAGCAGCCATATTTGCCGCCACTAAGAACGTAGATGATGAGAAACCACCAAGGGGGCGGTGGGGTCGGAAAGTTGATGGAGGGTGTTATGTCAATCATGAAAGCTCCTTTCCTGATTCGGTCTTGGCCTTTTTGCCCGTGGTCTTTTGCCAGCGTTGAACGGCCACATCGACAAAAGCTGGAGCGAGCTCCATGGCGAAACAGCGCCATCCAGTCTCCTCGGCTGAGATAAGTTGCGTGCCAGAGCCCGAAAAGGGCTCGTAGACCACTTCACCTGCCAAGGTGTGCCATGTGATGGGGAGTGTGAAGACATCCCTGGGCTTCTGGGTGGGGTGAATGCCATCGTTTTCGCTGTCAAGCTCCCAAACGTTGGTTTGGGCACAAGGAGGGCGTCTGTGCTTCTGAGGCTGGTTGCTGCGCTGCCAGCCGTAGAAACAAGGCTCAGACTGCCACAGGAAGTGAGAACGGGTCAAAACCCCCTTTTGCTTGACCCAAACAATGGTTTGATGCACCAGAAGGTCGAGATTGGCCCAGGCTTGCTCCACCAGGACTTGACGCCTTGAGGCGTGCCATTGATAGATCGGTGCTTCCTTGTGGATATGGGGCAAGGAGACCCGCAGGAAGTCCTCAAAGAACTGCACACTGGAGTCCTGGTCGATGTAGGCATCCCAGTGTTTGTTGCCAGGATCATCGCCTTTGCGTCCGGCCTTTTTGTGGTGGTCACTTGGATGATTCGTGCCATCGTAATCCACCAAGTAGGGTGGGTCCGTGGCTAAGAGTCTTGCCACTTCACCATTCATCAGTTTGGCAACATCATCGGCCTTAGTGCTGTCGCCACAAAGCAATCTGTGATCACCAAGAATCCATAGGTCGCCGCGTTCGGTGACGGGGTTTTCTGGTGGCTCTTCAGCGCCCGCATCTTCCATGTCATCGAAATCATTTTCAGCAACTTCGGCCCACAGTTTATCGAGGTCATCGTCGGTGAAACCGACACCTTCAAGAGCGTCTTCATCCTTCAAACGACTGAGCAGTTTCGCTAGGCTTTCTTGCTCCCAAGTTGCAAACTCTGAGGTGCGATTATCAGCGATGCTGTAGGCCACGGCGTCGAGGTCATTGCCTTCAAACCAAACCACGGGAACAGTGTTCTCGTTCATTGAAATTGCCGCTTTCAAACGCGTGTTACCGGCGATGACTTCGCCACTTTTTCGAGCGACGATTGGTTGCTGCCAACCGAAGCGTTTGAGTGATGAAACAACATGCGGAACAGCGTCATCATTGTTGCGCGGGTTTGATGGTGAACAGAAAAGTTTTTCGGTTGCGACTCGTTCAATTACGAGTGTGTTTTTAGCCATGTCAATACTCAAAAAAGTGTTGCCGTTTTTGGAATTGACTTGGAGTGTTTTGGGGCTTGGAAGTTGCTTGGTGTTAACGGCTTATTTGCGTGTGAGAATTGTATCACATTGGGGGTGCATCAGTGTCCGATATATGTCCGCAACTTATTGCTTTTGAAGAGGACACAAAGTGGACATGGGGTCGAGCCTTAGTGCGACGATTTATTGCTTTGGAGTTCGGACATTTGAAGAAATATATGTCCGGTCCCGGACATCGCGAAATGGCTCTATGTGGCGATTTGAGTAGGTATAGGCTCCGAAGGGACACATATTTCGTTGATTCAGGTGGTCAGTGATCGGACACCAATCGGACAAATGTTTTGAGTGTCCAAAGGTTTGTCCGGACATCTTTTGTGGTGGGTGAGTGGACAGTTAGGAGCGCTTCGTTTTAGTTACTTTTATTGGGTGAGAAATGCGGGTGAATTCGGGCGTGAAAAGTTGCTTCGAAGTGGTCATGAAAGTGCTGATGTTGTTGCGCAAAAAGAGCGTCGAAGAAACATGATTCGTTGGTGTGAAAACAGGTGTCGGATTTGCGGCATAATGGGGTGCGGGTGCGACGTGAACTGCTGATCTGGAAATGTCGAGGCTGGAGAGAGTGTCCTTCATTGTGCACCCGATCAGGTGGACTCGATCAATGAGACTCTCCGCCGTCAATGCGTCCATTGACATCAGTTCATCACCCATCCAAGAGCTCCTCCTTGTTCTGTGGCTTCGTAGTTCAAGATCCTTAAGAAAACCGGGCGGCTTTCTGACACGGGCACGCTTGAAGTCGGTCTCCATAATTAAGGCGGGGGGTCAATGGCGGCAATTTTTCCCTGAGTTCAGATGTGGCACGGCCTTATACCCGCTTTTCGATTACGTTCGCTTCTCCTCGGTCTTCTTTTCTTTCGAATCTTGCAAAGAACCTCAAAAAAGATGAACACGAGTGCCCTGATCGCTACACTCCACAAGGAACAAGGATAGAATTTCCTATCCTTCCTATCCTCTTTTGGAGAATATGATCGATGAAAAACATCCAATTGGCGGTCATTCCCTTTGCAGTGGTTTTATTCATGGTTAGCGCAACTTCTTTTGGGCAACAGATTCGCGTTAAGGCAATAAGGGACGGCTCAGTTACAAGATTTCAGATGCAAGTCTGTATATACTGGACTCCTGACATGGCGCGCGACGCGTTAGACGATGACCTCGAAATAGTGATTGGGGGTGATATTGAAGTTACCGAAAATGATCCTATCGACGACGATGAACTTGGTGACAAAGGTGGGTCGCAGAGCAGTGGGTCATTCAGTGTCCCCCCGGTTCTGCCAGGTAGTTTTTCAAATCCGTTGAGCAATCCCACATACACACCTTTTGGCCCTTTGATCGGGCCAGTCAACAACGATGAATATGGGAACGAGAATCCTGGGGAATTCCAGTTGGGCACCAAAGGAGGAGAAGAGGGCGAGGTCCCCTCTGGAACAAGCGTTACTATACCTGGAACCGGGACCTCGACGCCCAGTTTCCCCAATTATACGTCATAGTCTAATACCTCCGGTTGATGTAAATAAGAATTGGAGTAGGCGACACTTCCAACTTCGCCGACTTCACTTCCTATTTGCACTATGTTGGTGTCCACCAACTCGGGGCAAGATTTAGGGCAGAGTATTGAGATTAGGCGAGACCACAACATGAACACTAAGAGCTATGTGCTCGGAATCTGCTTTGTGATTCTTTGCGTTTCCGTAGCGAATTATTTTTACAACGTAGAGGATGGCAGTGATCTTACTAGCGATACAGAGTCCTCAAAAAATTCATCATCTGGATTTGGCGTTCAGGTAAATGCGAACCGAAATTCAGAGGTGGGTTCAGCAGCGATTGGAGGAGCAACACCCTTCGATTCACTAGATAGTCTAAAGCAAATCAATCTTAGTTTCGTGGATGAAACCGGAGACAGTGTACCAATTCGCAGGGTGATAGCTCGCTTCGCGAGGAATGCCGAAGTGCAAGGTTCGTTCCAGAAAACCGAGGACTTTCAGTGGCAAGGCGATCTGTTATCGGGCTCTTGGGAGCTGCTGATAAAGCCGGTGGGACAGAATCGGTGGCACAAAGAACGGCTCTTTGTGAATGATGATCGCCATCTTGAAATCGTGCTTAAGTCAGAAATTCAGAAAGTCCAGTTTCTGTTGAAAGATCCCGATGGGAATCCAGTCATGGGATCATGTACCGCTACTTGGAGGAGATGGTCTTCCGCATTGCAAAAACTGACTGGCATGTCATTGTGGACCAAAGCGTGGCCAATCGGAATGGAAGATTTGTCCTCTGATGAATCGACCGACGTCTTGTTCGGCCCGTCCATAAATTTATCCCTTCAATCGGGATCAAAATACTTCATTACGTTTCGAACAAGAACTGGCCTCTTTGCAGCGCAATGGATAACTCCGCCGCTTAATGGTTCACAATCAAGAATAGTAGTTGTGCTGCGCAAACCAGAAAAACGGCAATTCCGAATAGTCTCACCGATTGATTCCACAGAGAGATACCAGGTTCAATTGATCTCGGACTTGACATGGACGCGTTCGGACTGGACAGTTTCAATTGACGAGCACGCAGGATTTGTCGTCAGTGGCTTTCGTCCGTTCATGGCAGGAAATTATGCGTTCCTCAAGTTGAAAGGGCCTGCCCACGGTGACCTTCCAGTTGGCATAGCTGAACTTCCAAATCCCGACAAACTGGCCTGGCAAAACAGCTCAACTGTGGCTGTCGATTTTGGCGACTTGTATTTCTCTTCATGGACGTGGGTGGGAAAACCAAAACCAGGTGCCGAACTTGTATTTCAACTAATCCATCCGCGAGATCGTGGAGAAAAAGTGAATGTGGGTGCCAAAGTCGGGACTGTCGATTGGGCACGGAAGATAGAGTTGCCGATTTGGACAACTAGCAGGACGATGCAGTGTCTTCTGGTCAAGAAGGGCGGCCTCGAAACCATGGTGGAGATTGACGTTGAGAACCGTCAGTTGAGAGCCAAGATTGTTGGGCAACTTCGATTGAGATTCGTAACGAACGATGGGCAACCAATCAGAGACGTGCAGGTCAGTCTACGGCCTCGGCTTGTGGCCGCGACCTCATCCGTAAAACGATTGCAGAATAGTTCTTCCTTGAGTGATGGTACGTGTGAAATTGCTTTGCCTATTAATTCTGAAGATGCGATCTTGGAAATTCGGCACCCAGATTTTCAATATTCCGAAATAAAGGTCGCTGAGATGGCAATGGGGCTCGAGGAGAATGTCACGTTACTTGCCGTTGAGGACTGTCAGCTCTCGTTTAGATGGGTCGATGATAGTGCACTGAAAATCAATGGTTCGGTGCAGATTCGGAGCAAGTTTTCGAGTATCTACAGAAGGAGAAACGGCAAAATAAGCGAAGAAGTCCGCGAAGGCCAAAGTAATCTCGAATTGAGTTCAGGGCCGGGGAAATACAGTGTCCGGCTTTTTCTTGACAGTCTGTCCATGGAATACAAAAAGCAATTGGATATAGATGGTGCCAACATAGATATTGCTATCAAAGCACCGGTGCGTAGCGAGATAGCCGTAGCAACTGCTGGGCAAGCGTTGCGGAATCTTGTCCTGTTAGTTCAATACACGGATGAATTGGGGTGGATGCAGAGGTCTATCGGAGAAATCGAGAACGGTATAGCGGTGCTTTTTGGTCCAGCGAGACCTGGTGAAAGCGTAACGGTCGAAGTTCGAATGAAGCACACGAATTCAACCTTCGACGAATTGCGATTTTCTCAGTTGATTCTTCACACGCAAATGACGTTTGGCGAACTACTTCAAGGCTTGATGATTCCTCGCATGGAAGGTGGTGGAATTACTATTGTCACCGGTCCAAAAGATGTCGTAGTGTCAATACGGAGCGAATTCGGATCGATGTTAAGGAAGCTTCCGAGTGACGATAAGTATGAGATGGCTTTGCCGGTGGGAACAAGATGGGAATCACGTCTGTCCGGAACTGTTCCATTCACGATCGCGAGAAACAGACGTATCGATGCCTCCTTAATCGTAGACATCAATAGCTTTCAACTAGACCCAGTTCTTGTCACTCTTGTTGACGGCCGCATTTTTACGATCAATGTCCAATCCCGATTCTATGAAGATCTTAGATTTCAGATGATTCCAAGAAACATGCGAATGCTTGAGGGCAGTCGATGCCACGGGGAACTTCGTGTGGAGGGGAGGTCTGAGAGTATTCCTTTCTCCGGAGTTGTGGTTGGGAACACTCTCCGCATTATAGCAGATAGTGAATAATTGCGGCGCTGTTGTGCCTTGGTGCACGTGCGCCGGGCAAGGCTCGGTCAAGGGGGATTGGATGAAATGATGTAATCTCTGAAACCTTGTTTGAAACCCTGTGGGTGCCCAATTCCAGCTTGTGAAGTTGGACAACCGGAATTTGATGCTCACGACCATACCCCTCTCTGCTTCGAAGTCTCAAAAACGGTTATGAACAGAGTCCAACTCGGGGAGCTTCGACACCCAAAGACGAACTAAAGATGAAGCCCGCGCCCAACAGCGTGGGCTTTTCTTGTTTCTTGCCCGTCTCTCTATCGTCAATTCTTCTGGAAAACTCAGGTTGCTACGTCAGTCTTCCCTGGGCCATGGCCCAGGGAAGACTGAGAGAAATCAAAGCAGAATCATGCTGAGCCGTACTGAGGGGGGATCGGAGGATTGGCGTAAACGCTCGGGCAACCCATCTTCTCCTCGCCAACGAGAGTACCCAAGATCTTCGTTTTCCGGAGATCCCGAATGTCAATTCAAGCCAAGACGCGAACCGCTTCCGAG
>JAJRYU010000798.1 GCA_024275615.1 Planctomycetota bacterium | reverse complement strand
TGAAAGGCCACTTGGCCGGAACGCGAATTGAGTCCACCCACGGAACCATCCTCTCTTTCGGGTCTTTCCCGAGTGAAAGCCGCCTGGACGTTATGTCTGCAACCCAACGTATCGGCGCAAGAGGCCCTTGCGGTTGAGATTGTATAAGGGGTTTTTATGCGAAACGGCTGTTTGAGCGCTGTTCGAGCACGTAAGCAACTTGGAGTCGCTTGCCTAAGAACAGTCTTTCCAGGAAGCTACGCCGAGCCATATCGCACGATATAGGGAATATGCCCTATAGAGCACTTTTTAGCTAATCCGGGGCCAATCTGCGCTGGGCACCAAGCAAATCAGACGGATTCGTAGTTTGTATCTCGTTTTTGTGGACTAAAGCCGGCGGACTGAATGTGAGATCGGATGGCCCCTTCGGTCATGCTCTCATTGGTTGACCCAGCGGAACTGACCACATTCTCCTCGATCATGGTTGAGCCAAAATCATCAGCGCCAAAGACCAATGCTTCAGCGGCAATTTCCGGGCCCATAGTAGGCCATGAAGCGCCGATGTGCCTGATGTTATCAAGGTAGAGGCGGCTCAGAGCTGTGTGCCGCAAGTATTCGTTTCTTTCGGCGCCCAGTTTGACTCCTTTCCGACCGCCAAAAACTTCGCCGTAGCGACTCTCGAATTGAAGAGGCCACATGACAAATGAAAGGAAGCCACACCCATGTACAGCCAGGCTCTTATCTTGCGTGGAGCGAATGCTCTCCAATGCGTTGAAACGATGCCTTGGATCTTCACCAAAGCCAATGACTTGCGAAGCACTGGTCACCATGCCCAAAGAATGGGCATCCAACATGCAGGATAACCACGGATCTGTCTTGAGTTTCTTTGGCGAAACTCGGTTACGTATTTCGTCATCAAGAATTTCACCACCGCCCCCAGGTAGGCCATCCATGCCAGCGTCCTTTAGGATTTCCAAAACTTCAAGACAGCTTTTCTTCTCGACGTCAGCGATGTGTGCAATTTCAGGGGGAGAAAAGGCGTTCAATTCGATTTGCGGAAACTTGTTTTTCAAACCTCGCAGCATGTTGACGTAGAAATCGATCTTCAGGTCGGGATGATGTCCACCTTGCAAGAGGATCCGCGTACCACCCAAGTCCAGAGTTTCTTGAACTTTTTGGTACAAAAGCTCTTCAGAAATCACATAGGACTCTTCGTGGCCAGGAGGACGATAGAACTCACAGAACTTGCAATCGGTAATACAGACATTCGTGTAGTTGACATTGCGATCGACCAAGTACGTGACCACTCGGTCGCCGTTCAAACGCTGCCGAACTCGGTTGGCTGCATGCCCCAGGTCCTCAAGTTGAGCGCTTTCGAATAGCCGAACACCGTCGGCAATGGAGAGACGCTCGTCTCCGACAGCGACGGCATCCAGGAGGTCAAGGTCGTTCATTTTAAGGCTTTCTTCGAGCGACTAACTTCTTTGTATTCTGTCGAATTAAAGAGTGTGTTCAAGACTTGATCCCACTTGTTCGTTGGCATTCGGCGCAAGAAAAACACGCGGTTGCCCCGACGCACAATGCCAGACATCAAGCCGAGGAGTTGTAGATGGTTGTCCCTCTTCTGAGCTTCTGGTTCCATCTTCGCCAGAATCTCTTTGGCGACAGCAACAAATTCTTGAGCGTCCAACTCCGTGTCCCAAATCGACCCCCAAACCAAGGCGTCCGATCGACCGTGAGCACCATAAACAGCATAGGTGTCGCCATCCCAACCTGAGTGAACGGCGCGCTTTTTCTTGGCTTTGTAACCAAAGCCAGTCAGCCAAGAACGCATGCGCAACTCACCAAGAGTGTTGCTGCTCACTTTCTTGAATTCGGGACCAAGGAGGTCTGACAAGTTCGGCAATCTAACGTCCTGAGGAGCATCATATTCCTTGTCGTATTTCGGTGGGTGGAGTATTTGTTCGGTAGATTGCGGCGGTCGGCTATAGGCTTTGTCGACCTGGCTGACACCACCATTCTTGATGAGGTAGGCGCAAAACTTGGCGCCACCATAGTAACTAAAGATCATCTCGTCGCCGTCAACCATAGGAGCTGCAAAGAGAGCGTCCATGTTGAGGCTGTCATCCGACACTCCTTCTAAGCCCATTTTCTTTGCCATCTCAATGAGAGGTTTAAGGCCTGCCAGATCAGTGGGCATGAGCGGTCCCATCATCATCGAAGCTTGTTTTGGTCCTTCCTTGAAAGCCATCATGGCCCAAGTGGCGTCACCTTCGACCAGCGCTTTGCGTGCCGAGGTTTGATCGTCATTGGCGTCGACTGGTGCCATGAACGCCGTGAGATCAAAATGCTGATCTTGCAGAGCGTGAACAAGTTCGTGGCTCATGATCAGCCGATCCTGAGCTGCACCCGCCTTGTCACTGGCTTCACGGCGTATTAGAAACAAGGCCTTTTTTTCCGGGTTGTAGAACCCTGCGACTTGTTCGGCAAGGAGCGCCAAAACGGTTTTTCTTAAATCAGTCGTCCGGCGGTAGAGCCCCAGCATGACCATGCAGCGTTCGTGTTTACCGGCTATCTCAGGGGTTAACTCCTTATCGACTTCTTTGGTCAGGAAGTCCCTGAGAGCTGCTTCCGAGTGAACACCGACCTTGGTTGGCGACAAATAGGCCAATCCCCGGACCTGGGAGACTTTTTCTTCGACCTCCCGCGCCAATTTTTGCACAGCAGCCTGCGGATTGCTGTCATCTTGACTGTGCCCCAAAGGCGCCATGACTGAAATGAGAATAATTGCGGCAAAAGCCGTGTTTCGTATCAGCATCTTTTGTTTCACCCAACCAGTCAAAAAAACACTTGAGCCCGCAAGAAGGGGCAAATGACGCCCTATGATAACGCAAGGTGCGACGAAGTTCTTGCTCCTGGCTTTTGTGATGGCTTGGACACTGCGACATAATGTCTCTGAGCCACTGGATATCGCTTCTGGGCTTCATACACTGGGGCAGAACGATGATATTCTGGAGTTCGTACCGGATTAACATCTGATGAAGGACGACAATAAAGAGGAATGACGGATTATGGGCAATATGATTGAAATCAACTCCGACAACTTTGAGGCGGAAGTCCTCAATGGTGGCGGTGTCTCTTTGGTTGACTTTAGTGCCACTTGGTGCGGCCCCTGCAAAGCTCTTGCACCCACAATCGAAGAACTCGCCGGAGAATACCGGGAAAAAGGCGTCAAAATTGGTAAGTGCGACGTCGACGAATCTGGCGACATCGCCGCCCGCTACGGCATCATGAGTGTTCCCACCATCCTTTTCTTTAAGGACGGTGAAAAAGTCGACACCATGATGGGGAACCAACCCAAGAACTCGATCCAAGCCAAGATCGACGCTTTGCTTGCCTAACCTTCCAGTTTCCATGAGAACAGAAGCGAACGCAGAATCCGTGGCTCAGCACTTGCTGAGCCACGACAAGATTGTCCTAACCACGCACATGACTCCCGATGGCGACGGCTTGGGGAGTGAGCTTGCGCTTCTGCGTTATCTTAAGCGTCGCGGCAAGAACGCCAAGATTCTGAACTGCTCGACAGTTCCCGAAGATCTTCGTTTTCTGGTTCGCAGCGGTGAAGTCATCACTTTCCAACGAGGCAAACACGAAAGCGTAATCGCCGAGGCCGAAGTTATCTGCGCCTTTGATTTGGGAGCCGCAGGAAGACTGGGGCGCATGGAAGGCCCTGTGCGGTCAGCTCAATGCAGCAAGGTTCTGGTTGACCACCATCTCTTTGACAACGATCTCTTTGATGTCCTTTTCGTTGACACGCGCGCATCATCTAGTGCCGAACTTACCTTCGGGCTTTTGGAAGCGATGGGCATGAAAGACCTTGATGTCGAGATCGCCGAACCGCTTCATGTCGGCCTCATTCAGGATACTGGTTCCTTCAACTACAACACCACAACACCATCGGCATTGCGTCTGGCGGCGAAGTTTCTCGAGGCTGGGGTAAAACCCTACCGAGTCTGGCGCAAACTAAATTGTCAAAAGCCATTGCACCGCGTGCGCTTCATGGGCAACAACATTGCCCGCATCGAGTTGCATGAAGATGGCAAACTTTCGAGCGTGCTCTGCGATCTGGACTACATGAAGAAAGTCAAGGGCGAACCGAGGGACGCTTTTGAAGTCGTCAATCACCTCTTGTCCATTCGCGGTGTCGAAGTGGGGTGCTTCGCCGTCCAAATCGCGAGCGACAAAATCAAATTCTCGTTGCGATCATCAGGACGCATCGATGTCTGCGATTTAGCCAAAGAGTTCGGCGGTGGGGGGCATCGTTTCGCCGCAGGTTTCACGACCAATGGCATGACAGCTAAGGACGCATACGCTGAAGTGATTAGGAGGTGTTGCGACCTCGTCAACCCTGGCGCACTTCGATGAAAATCGGGAGCTTCAAACTCACCGCCATCGAAGCTGGCAAGATGAAGCTGGATGGCGGCGCGATGTTTGGCTCGGTTCCGAAAGCTCTTTGGGAAAAGCAACACCCAGCCGACCAGAGCAATTGCATTCAATTGTCGTGCCGTATCCTTCTCATCGAATCCAATGAACGCTTGTTCTTGGTGGACTCAGGCATGGGGGATAAATGGAACGAAAAAGAGAGGCGCATTTTTGGCATCGCCTCAGATTATCCACCTTTGGCCACTGCCCTCAAACGTGCTGGTATCGCTGAAGAGACCATCACCGATGTCATCATCACTCATTTGCATTTCGATCACGCAGGCGGCCTTACGACGAAGACCCCTGAAGGGGTGGTCGGTCCGTCTTTCCCCAATGCCACGCACTGGTTGCAAAAACGCAACTGGGACAACGCGTTGACGCCCAATTCAAGAGAACGTGCTAGTTATCGCCGTGAGAATATCGACGCCTTGAAGAATGTCGATCTTCGCTTGCTTGATGGTCCACAGATCATCGCCGATGGCATCAGTGTGTTGGTCAGCGACGGACACACTCAAGGCATGCAACTGGTTCAAGTAGCGGACAAAGGTCAGTCGCTCACTTATTGTGCCGACTTGATCCCAACGGCGTCTCACGTGCACGGTGCCTACACCATGGGATACGACATACACGCCGGTCTTCTCATCGAGGAGAAAGCCAAGCTTTTGGAGGAAGTCCTTCAAAGCAAGGGGTTCTTGTTTTTTGAACACGACCCTATAGATGCCATAGGTGCTTTGAAATCAGAAGGCGGAAGGATCAGATTCGCCGGCTATGTTGACGATGAAGGGAATCTCAAATGACAGCGATCAAAACGCGAAAAGCCAAAATTGAAGAGATCAAATCAGGGACGATCGTTTTGCCCTTGTTCAAGGGAAAAGCGGGCAACACGAAAAACTTCAAGGCCTTGGACAAGCTGGTAGGCGGCGTTCTCTCCCGCGCCTTGAAGGCCAAGGAGTTCACCGGCAAGACCCAAGAGACACTCATGCACTTGTTTGGCGACTTGGGCAGGGTGTTATTGATCGGGGCCGGAGAGAAAGCAGAGTTTTCACCCGAAATCGCGAGAAGACTTGGATCAACCATCTTCACTTCCCTCAAGTCGGCTTCGAAGCAGGCAGCATTCATCTTAGACGACCTGACCATAGCCACAGAAGACGTCGAGAGTACCGTTCAAGCTTTCGCCGAAGGTGTTCATTTAACGTCTTACGAGTTTTCACGCTTCAAGTCTGCGAGCAAACCCACTTTGAAGAACATCGAAGTTGTCACGGTTAACGGGAAGTCCGTCACCGCCGCAAGAAAAGCTCTGAAGGTCGCTCAAGGAATTTCCTCAGGCGTCGCGGATGCCCGCGACCTCGCAAACCTACCCGGGAATTTTGGGCAACCAAAGAAGATCGCCGCCGCGGCGCGGGCCATGGCCAAAAAGACTGGCCTCAAGTGCAAGATATTGGGCCGCAATGAAATGGCGAAGCTCAAGATGGGTTCTTTGTTGAGCGTGTCGTTGGGTTCTCCTCATGAACCTCAACTGATCGTCTTGGAGCACAATGCGACAAAAAAAGGGTTGCCCACAATCTGTTTGGTCGGCAAAGGACTGACTTTCGACTCTGGAGGTATCTCGCTCAAGCCCGGTGCTGACATGGACAAGATGCGCTACGACAAATGCGGGGGCACGACTGTGATCGGTGCCATGCGCGCTGTTGCCGAGCTTGGGTTACCTTTGCATGTGGTTGGCATCATTCCGTCAAGTGAAAACATGCCGGGGGGCGATGCCAACAAGCCAGGGGATGTAGTCACGGCGTCGAACAAGAAGACGATCGAAATTCTCAACACGGATGCCGAAGGTCGATTGATTTTGGCCGACGCCTTGGTCTATGCGCAAAAATTCAAACCAGCCGTGACTATTGATCTCGCCACACTCACTGGGGCGTGTATGGTTGCCCTTGGTCAACACTGCTGTGGATTAATGACACGCGACGATAGGTTGGCTCGAGATCTGGTCCGTGCGGGGAATAGCTGCTTCGAG
>JAJRYU010000797.1 GCA_024275615.1 Planctomycetota bacterium | reverse complement strand
TCGCCCAGTGCCAGCAACTTAGGCGGCATCGCCAACCGCACCAGGGAAAGTCTTCTTCTTTGTGAGGCCTTCGGATTCGATGTTGTTTTGGTCGAAACAGTGGGAGTCGGTCAGTCTGAAACTATGGTCGCCAAAATGGTCGATTTTTTCCTGGTGCTCATGTTGCCCGGAGCAGGTGATGAGCTCCAGGGCATCAAGCGCGGCATCCTGGAGCTCGCCGACCTTATCGCAGTTAACAAGGCTGATGGCAATTTGCTCCCAAAAGCCAGAGAGGCGCAAAGCGAGTACAGCGCTGCCTTGCGTTACACGCGTCCCCACGCCGAAGGTTGGCAAGCCAAGGCTCTGCTCGTGAGTGCCTTGGAAGGAGTAGGCCTAGAAGAGATTTGGCAAGACGTTGAAGACCACTTCAAGGAAATGTCTAAGAGTGGGCAGATAGAGATTCGTCGACAGGATCAACTGTGTCATTGGTTATGGCAAGAGGTTAATGCTGGACTTCAAGTGATGTTTCGCAACCACCACCAAGTGAAATCCCAGATCAAAACCATGGAGACCGCAGTCAAGTCCGGCAAGATCTCACCGACCCTTGCCGCCGAGAAGCTCCTTAGAAGCTTTGATCGTTCCAGCGGCCACTAATCGCCGACAAAACTCCCGAAAAAACACCGCAGGCTTGCATGAATCGCCTGACAAGTTCATGATTCTTGTGTATCCAACACTAAAGGCGCGCACCAACGCGCTTCATGCCGTGCCCAAAGTTTCTTGAAAATCCACACGACCTTCGCCATTGGCGAGGGTTGACAGCAGTGAATTTGCCAATCGAGTAACACAGATAGAGGGAGATGGACATGAAAAGAGGAACCTCCAGGTGCCTCAGCCAAGCATCGATGATCTTACTTGCAGCCGTCCTGTTGGGCCACGTGAGTGTGGCGCAGGGCATCCACGAAGTTGAAGTCGATGCAGGGAGACTCGATTGGCAGCAAGTCTCGCCCCTTGGTGCAGCCTTTGCTGTCTTTGAGTACAACCAAAGTCCCTATTTTGCCCTCAGTGATGATGGTGGGCGAAGTACACAGACAACGCGCCTACAGAAACCAGGAATTCGTTTGCGTTACAAGACGTTTGACCCACTCTTGGGCGAACCCAAAGTCCCGCTGTCTTTGCAAGCGAAGGAAAACTCCCGACTGTTCTTGGTGCAATATGAGACTCAAGTCTTGCCGGAATACAAACGAACCCTGAGAGAAATGGGCGCTGACGTTCTTCAGCTTTTTCCGTGGCAAGCCAACCTTGTTCGTATCGATGTGACTGTCGCGACTCAGATAAGGGGGCTCAACTTCGTGCGTTGGATTGGCCCCTACCATCCGGCCTACCGTATCGATGCTGTCAGCCTAGAAGAAATGTTGACCAACACCTTGGCAACCAAACGTTTTCAAATCCACGTCACAAAGAAGGGCATGGAAGAAAAGGCTCAGCTTGCCGCCTTCATCTCTTCGATCAACGGTCAGGTCCACGACTATATTAGCCCTTTTGGTTTCCTCATTGATGCCGTCCTTTCTCCATCCCAGCTACGTGCCGTCCTCGATCGTGATGATGTCCTTTTCGTCGACCCCTGGTCGGCTCCCGAGACAGATCTCGACATCGCACGACAACTCGGGGGTGCCGATGCTGTTGAAGCATTCGAGGGCTACGCTGGCCAAGGTGTGCGGGGGCAAGTCCAAGATGGCGGCCTTTTCGTCGGCCACCCTGATTACCAGGCCATTGTGCCTATCATCCACACGGGCAACTCTGGAAGCCCAGGGCATGGCACATCGGTCTATGGTATCGTTTTCGGCACGGGTATGAACAACGCTCAAGCCCGTGGGTTCTTGCCTCAGGCGCAACCAGTTTTCGCTTCGTATGTTGACCAAGTTGACCGCTACATCGAGACCGGCGAGCTCTTGCAAGACCCACTGCGCTGTGTCTTCGAAACAAACAGCTGGGGCAGCTCCCGGACTTTCAATTACACAACTACATCGGCCAACATGGACAACATCCTCTTTGACCACGACATCGTCGTCCTGCAGTCTCAGAGTAATGCTGGCAATCAAGACTCAAGGCCCCAAGCATGGGCCAAAAACATCATTTCTGTCGGCGGCATTCGTCATTTTAATACCCTGGCGACGAGCGATGATTCTTGGACTGGCAGTGCTTCAATCGGCCCGGCCGCCGATGGCCGCATCAAGCCCGACATCTCAGCATTTTATGACTTTACGCTGTCAGCAAATTCCAGCGGTGGCTACTCCAATTTTGGCGGCACCAGCGGAGCTACGCCCATCACGGCCGGACACATCGGACTGATCCACCAAATGTGGGCCGATGGGATCTTCGGCAACTCACTGACAAGTTGGGACGTATTCGCCAACAAGCCTCATGCCACCACGGCCAAAGCTCTCTTGCTAAATTCGGCGACCCAGTACCCTTTCAACGGACTCAACGATGACCTCACTCGCGTTCACCAAGGTTGGGGGCGACCGGACATCAACCGTCTCTACACCACCCGAAACAGAATGCGTTGGATCGATCAGACAGTTCTCTTGACTCCCCTGGCAACCAACACAACAACCTATGTCGTCCAAGCGGGCGAAGCCAAGTTCCGGGCGACGATGATTTTTTCAGATCCCCCGGGCAATCCTGCCGCGGCTGTCCACCGTATCAACGATCTCACCCTTAAAGTGACGGACCCCATGGGCACGATCTATTGGGGCAACAATGGCCTTCTCGCCAACAATTTCTCGGCGAGCGGTGGGGTTTCCAACACCATCGATACCGTCGAGCAGGTACTGATCAATAACCCGATTTCTGGCACTTGGATCGTTGAAGTCATCGCCAGTGAAATCAACCAAGACGGCCACACCGAATCCCTTGCCTTGGACGCGGACTTTTCTCTTGTCGTTTCTGGTGTCGACCCTCAGCCCTCCCCAGCGCCAGACTCGGGGCAAGCCAATCAAGTGGGCGGTTCGCTGCAAATCGTCGATGCGGTCAACCTCAACGGACAAAAACCGAAACTGGGTGTCCCTGGCCCTTTCTTTGCCAACCTGCCAGTAAGCGGAACTCTGTCATTCATCGTTGAAGGTCCCGCCAATCTCCCCTATCAACTCTTGCTTGGCCCCTTGGGGCGAGGCAACGAGTCATTTGGCGCTATCGGCAATCTCGATGTCGGTTTGGTTGGCCCAGGTGTCTATACAGACATTCAGGTTGTACTCAATGGTCTAAACCCCATCTCATTTTTTGACCTTTCCGCCAATACCGGTCCGACGGGTCGCAAGGTTTTGAGTGTTTCATTGCCACCATTTGTCTTGGGCACAATTGGCACGTTCCAAGCTGTTGTCTATGACCCCAATCCTGCAAATATTCGCTTAACCGCCGCTACCGAAGTCACGGTCAATTAGAAGGAGACTTGCTATGAAAAATTGCACTATGATCGTTGCGATTCTCCTGCTTGTGCTGACTTTTTCGGTCAGCACCAAGGCGCAGGGGGTCCTTATCAATGAGATCGTTACCAATGGAAACGATTATGTCGAGATCGTGAACCTCTCCGCATCCCCAGTCAACCTGACCGGTTGGACTTTGCAGATGACCACCGATGGGGCTCCGACCTCCAGTATCACGTTTCCAGGCACGACAATGATCGCAGCTTTCGAGGTCATTGTCATTTCCGAAACCCAGACGCAACCCAGCATCCCATTCAATGTACAACGGTTTACAGTCTCAAATATATTCTGGATAGTGAATACGGGTGGTGCTTGCGCCCTCAATGATGCGAATGGCGTTGGCCAAGATCTCATCCTGTTTGGCAACCCGACAACTCTGCCAACAGGTGCACCTCTATCACCATTTTCAGGTTCAGTTCCTACGGGAGGCACAAATACCCAGGACGTATTTCAAAGAACCAGCAATGTAGACACAGATACGGACGTGGATTGGGCGATGTCCGCCACCGGCACCGGCTCTCCAGGAATTCTCAATCAAGGGCAATCTGGGATACCTTCAGCGGATTTCACAGTCTCCGCTCCTGTTACAATAACGAATTCCGCGATTCAATTTACTGACTTGAGCCTAGGCACTCCAACCTCCTGGCAATGGGATTTTGATGGCGACAATGTTGTCGATTCCACCATGCAGAACCCCGTTTTCACTTACACAGCACTGGGTAGCTACGATGTGACTTTGACGGTAACGAACGGCTTCGGCACCGACACCTTGACACAAACGGCTTTCGTTCAGGTCGTGATTCCGCCAACAATCCCTTTCCTGGATGAATTCACCAATGGGACTCTACATCCGGCATGGTCGCTCACCTCGACGAACAACGGCATAATCTTCGCAGGCCAACCACCATCCTTTTCCCCGGCTTCCGGTGGCGATGCCCTCCTGTTTAGTGCTACGTCAAGCGGTTCGGTTTACCTTAACCAAGCCACTCTCTTCATTGATCTTTCTGGAGTCACTGGCGTCGAGGTACGCTACCAAGCTCGCGAAGCGTCCGACGAGCCAGATGCCAACGATGGGCTTTTTGTCTCCGACGGTAACCAAACACTCCTGGCAGTCTCACACCAAAACCTGACCAACACATGGACTGAGATCACTTTCAATCTTGGGGCTTTCGCTCTTGCCAACGGCCTCAATCTCAACAGCTCATTTCAGCTGATTTTTAGCCAGCAAGACAACTTCCCTATCGCTACCGACGGGCTTATCATCGACGATGTTCAAGTGCTCGTGCCGCCCCCGGCTGACGTCGGTCAGGCCAACCGTGTGACATCGTCAATGACGATCGCTGGCGGGCTCAATCTGAACGGTAATCCCCCAGATGTTGGAGAAAACGGGCCCTTCTTTGTCAGCTCAACGCAGCTAGATATCACCATTTCCGGAATGCCCTTCCAACCCTGGATTCTGATCGCCGGGCCGCTCAATCGTAATAATCACGTATTCGTGCCCGAGGGTTCGCTGGACATTGGCACCATGGGCGCAGTCAACGACTACAGTGACCTCATTGTCATCATCGATGGACTCAATCCTGTTTCGCTCTTCGATTTGTTTGCGGTCACGGGTGCCACAGTAACAGGCTCATTGAGTGTGCACCTAGACAACCTACCGCCCGGCTTGCTGACGACGTTTCAAGCACTAGTCTATCAACCGAGCGCTCCATTTGTCGGCATAACGGCCGCATTCGAGTTCACAATTTTCTAGTCTTGGCAACTGGCATAGAATCAGACGCTCGCAACTCAAAAAGAAGAGGTGCGGGCGTCCTCTCATCATAGCCCCGCTGACTCGGTGACTCTAGAAAAGCCCAAACTCGGAATCTGATACTGCCAGCACCTCGAATTCCCAGTCTCCTCCGAACTCCTACAGATAGGTCTTCCAAGCTCCCATCGAATTCGATCGCGATTCAATCGCCTCCAACAAGTGGCTGCTCAAGTGGCAACGTTCAGCTACTTTCTCTTCGCCAAATAGAAGTTCGGTTCTCCTCGAAGGCTGGCAGGGCCACCGCCGAGAACCAATTCTCCGGCAAAGGGGCGAAATGCTCTTCCATAGCGCATCGAGCATCATCAAAGCCATGGTATCGCTCACTAATCTCCAGCCAAGATTCATCGTCGTCTGACAATCTGAATGCTATGCAAATTTCGTCGTAGGCGAACAAGTCCCACTTGTAAGCAACGATCTCCTTCACGTTGGCCCATTTGAGCGCCATGCGATTATCGCTTGCGTCAATAATATTGAGCCCTTGATCAGTCAAATCGATGCGCGATTCTTCCGACATTGGTCGTTTGCGAAAACAATCAGCGATCTTCTCAAACAGTCTCATGATTAGTGGCATGCTTGTTGAAGCTCCCTGTCCATTCACTGTCCCTACCCTCTTGGTGGCACTGTTGCATGACGACCTAGCTGGAACGTCCAAGGGTATCACCGCCATCCGGCGTAGGTGCATCTTTGTCTCAGCTCAACCGCCAAGAAACTGATGATTCCCGGAACGTAGAGGAGATTTCATTGAGATCATCAGGAACAATGCCAGTTACCCCTGGAATGGTCAAGCACCGGCGCGGTGTGCCATCTCAGCCAGCAAGAAGATATTCCGTCATCTCTGTGAGAGAATCGCAGCTATAGGGTTTGGGCAAGAAAGCTGCTCCGACACCGAAATCTTCCACGACTTCCAAGTGCTCAGCAGCAAATCCCGAAACGAAGAGAATTTTCAAATCGGGAAGATCTTGGCGCAAGAGAGTGGCTAATTCCGGGCCGCTCATACCTGGCATCACAACATCGGTGAGAAGAAGATCGATTGTTCCGTCATGTTCGGCGAGCATTTTGACTGCATGCCGACCAGAAACCGCGGAAAGAACAAGGTACCCGGCTCGCTCCAAGATACGCCTGGTAACGCAACGTACGGCGTCGTCGTCTTCACAAAACAAGATTGTCGATTGCTTTTCAGAACCCAAAAGGAGTCGCTCCGCCAAGTGATGGCTTCCACTATATCGGCATTGCGGTTTTCGCGGGTAGGTGGGTAATCCCCCCATTGTCATTTTCTCAACCGCGGCGAGTTATCTTTGTTCGCTAATGCGCAGAAAGACCGGCTCTTGTTTTCATGCCTGCGACAAATCGCAGCATGTGGCCGAACCAATCGTCTTTGTTCTTAACCAAATCTTTTGGTGCGGGCCCCATCGCCGTGATCGCCCATATTTCTCCTTCGTGAACAAAGGAGCAATAAAACCGCCGGGTATTCAAATCAGCGGGATCAACGATGACCGTTTCCCATCGCGCGGGATGATGCCAGATCAACAAGTCACCTCCAGAGATGGAGCGCATCTGAGGAAATTCTCTGGCTAAGGATTTGGCCTTTTCTTCGCGCCACTGAGAATAGTCGATCTTGGTAGTGAGTTTTTCACGGGACACCGTAAGTTGGAATCCGCCCGGTCCATCGCTGAATTCGAAGCCCGATGCCGCACCCTTGCCCACAAGTTTCCAAGAAGCGGGTGTCCACACCCAAGCATCGGGAACGCTGTGAAGTGTCCAGGTCTTGATTACACTGAAGTTGCGATACCAAGAATCGGTAATAGGGATGGGTAAAGCACGGGGCAATATTTGAACATCCTCCCCTCGGACAATTAGCTCCAGGTAGACGTTGATCCCCTCCCCGTTCGTCTCATCGGTTTCGCCTCTACGAAAGACAAAGGACGTCATAATATAGTTGATTGTTTTCCCGTCGTAGGTTTGCTCGTATCGAGTTGGCCCACCCGGAGAATGATCGCCGCAGAAAACGTAGTCAACGACACCGGCCAACCTCGGCACGACTTCCTTGTTCCAATTGCTGACACCGGGATAGGGTTCATGAGGATCTTGTCCCGGTTGCGCATCACTCCAATTGATCATGCAATAGTGGGTGGCGACAAAAACATGGCGGTATTCCTTGGCGTCGGCCAACTCGCGGTCGAGAAACGCCAAGTCTTTTTTTTCGAGGACACACTTGTTGTCAAGAGTGATGAACTTGCAACCTTTGATGATTGCCACACTGTTTCCCAGCCCTCCATGCCGCCTAAAATTCTCAACATTTCGATAATCGTGGTTTCCCGGCACGCGATAGATGGCACTCGACACCCCGCCCAAGGCTTCATCAACGAGCTGCCATTCTTCTTCGGTTGAAAAGCGCGTGATATCTCCGAGCAGGAACACCGCATCCGGCTCCGTCTTCTCAATTTCGCTGGCAAACAAATGCAACCAATCGGCGGTCAAGATCCCAGGTCCCTCGGCCTCAGAACGATTCTTGGTGTAGAGACTGTAAAGATGACCAGCCATGATCACGTGTAGATCTTCACTTTCCTCTTCGGCGACGAAGCCGCTGCGATCGCAACTACTCATTGCAACGATCAGAAATACGGCGGTGCCGACAAGCAAAGACGGAATGTTCAAAAAACTGTTTCTCATTCCAGCTATCATAGGCGAAGCTTTGTCGCGCTGCCACAGTTGAGGATTACACAGGGAAATTCGATGCGCCTTCTTGGTCAATTCATCATCAAACAGAGATGGCTTGTTCTCTTTGTGCTTGTTGGGCTTCTCGTAGGTGCTGGCCGAATCCTGCCGAAGTTGGGTTTCAGCTTCTCATTGATGCCCATCCTCCAGTCTGATGAAGAGACTCAAGCTGAAGTCGATTCGTTTCAAAAAGACGTACCTCCAGTTTTCCACGACCAGATTTTCATTCTCGAATTTCCCACGGTGATGAAGGCAAAAGAACTGAGTGTTGTTACTTCGTTAACACAAGAATTGGCGGCAGACCCCCGGGTTGCTTCTGTCGTTTCTCTGGGCAATACCTTGGTTGTCAGCAATTTCGGCCTTGCCCCTCTGCCTCTGCCGTTTCCTTCAACTGTGAAGAAAAACGAGACGATTCTCGAAGCAGCCTCAAGACATCCTCTGTTGAATCAAAGGCTGATTTCAAAAGACGGTCGCTCCGCGACTTTCTTGCTCACTGCAACCGAGAACACCCAAAAAGACCACGCCCAGTTTCTAAGCTGGCTTGAAGAACACACAAAAAAAGTAGTCCAACCCGAAGTTGACGTTCATTTCATCGGTGACGAAGTATCGAAACGGGCGATGAAGACGTACATGGGAGCAGACCTGAAACGTGGCCTACTTCTTGAACTTCTAATTTTTTCCATTCTGTTGCCGCTTATTTTCCGAACCTTCCGTGGCATCATCATCCCTCTTAGCGTTGTCGTTGGAGCACAGATGTTCTGTCTGTCTCTCTTGGTGCTCAACGGCATGGACATCGGCCTCATTGATATGGCAGTCCCGGGTATCATCACGATGATTACGGTTTGCGACGCCGTGCATATGATGCATCGATTCGAGGAAAGCCTCATTGGCGGCAAGAAACGTGCAGCCGCCATCTTGGACATGATGGAGAGCATTGGACCGGCTTGTTTCTTCACATCACTAACAACTGCGATTGGGTTCTTGTCACTTGTTGTCGCCCGTCATCCAGCTGTCCGCATGTTTGGTATCAAGGCCAGTATTGCCGTCCTCATCGCATTCCTCACCATTATCTTCATCGTGCCAACGATGCTTGCTTTCTGGCCTATCAAAAAAGGAGTCTTGGCCCGCGTTCCCGGATTTTCACACTTGAGCTACGGCAGGAGAAAATTGACGTTTTTGCTTTTTGGCGTCGTCGCTTTTCTGGCGCTCTTGGGAATCGGCCGCTTGAACGTCGATTCTCATTGGCTCGAAGAAATGCCGGAAGAAGAACCTCTCATCCGTGAGCTTGCCTGGTATGAAGACAATTTAAGCGGCATCATGACGCTCGACGTGCGTGTGAGTGGCAACCTAAAAACAAGAGAAGCTTTCGACGCCCTGGAAACATTTCAGCGGCGCATGCTGAGAGAAGCCGGGGTCAATAAGTCAGAAGCCTACACGCACTGGCTACGAGAAGCCCTGGGCCATCCGCAGAAAATGGATCAAGCTGCCATTAATCGTGGCTTCGCATTCTTGAGCCTCAAGCCGAAGGTTTATCCGCAACACGTCATAAACGCCAATCGCAAAGTTGGGCGTATCAGCTTCCTCACCGATGACAGTGGCACCAGTCGTTTTTTCGAACTTCGCGATTTGGTTGACGAACTCAACGAGAACATGCCTCAAGGTCTCACAGTGGAAGTCGCCGGTTTTATGGAAATGGCCCATGAAGCGAGCCGACTCATCGTCACCACAATGCTTGAGAGTTTCCTTGTTTCACTTCTTGCCATCAGCATTCTCATCTCACTCATCTTTCGCTCGATCCGCGTTGGTTTGGTCTCCATCGTACCCAATGTCTTTCCTATCGTGGTTGCCTTGGGCATCAACGGTTGGTTGGGTATCAACTTGCGCATTGGCATAGTCATGATCTACAGCTTGGGCCTTGGCTTGGCTGTGGATGACACGATCCACTTGATCACGCGCTATCGTCAAGAAAGAAAGCGCCATCCGGATGGAGAACGCCGTCCTCAACTCTTGCGCTCTCTCAAAGGTTGTGGGCCAGCTCTTATCACCACGTCTATCGTGCTGGCAATCGGATCTCTGAGCTACCTTCCTTCCAACTTCCGTTCATTGCGCGATGTCGGCTTGTTGCTCACGACGATCGTCATCACCGCCCTTCTGGCCGACCTTTTCTTGTTACCTCATCTCCTGGAGATGGCAGGTGTGAAGCGCAAGAAGAAATAGTCCAACTCACAAGGGCTCCACGGGCTCATGAGTTTTCGTGATTGAGAGCTCAGGCCCGTTGTTGTAAAAGCACCTCACAGAAGATCTATGGTCCTCAAGGCAAACAACTCAGTCTCGGAGAAATCACATGGCACGGTCCAAAAGTAATCAGCACAACCCGATCACCATTGGCGATGGCATTCGCCTGGGCATTGGACTCTTCATCGCTGGGCTCATTCCCTGGCTCTTGTTCGCTGTGCTTGGAGCTTCAGGAATTATTGCTTCTTTGATCGCGAACGCGAATTGAGCAAAAGGGTCAAGATTTCTTGCTGATGATCCAGGCGTGAACGGTTTGGAGGGTATCGCAGTCGATGATGCGAATCCAATAGTTGCCCGGTCCGATTTGCTGCCACATCACTGGCGACACCGTGAAAGATTTGGGCTCGGTAGGGAACATCCCAACGGCCAAAGTGAAAATCGGGTTGCCAACAAACTCAACGAAGAAGTTCTCATGGCCATCTTCAACATGAAAAGTAGGCGGCTCGGCTCCGGCTTCTATGGGCTGGAAATCGAAGGGCGATACGTGCTCACCTCGATCGCGATAGGCCATGCTTTTGGCAAGATTTTCGCGGTATGTTTGCAGGCCCTCTTCGCCGAAATGCTTGGTGTAGTATCGGCTCGCCGAAATCTGGTGACGGTATTCGGCACCCCGAGCGTGGCCATCAGCACTTTGCGACCAGTAGTGAAGCATGCGTGCTTGGGGGATATGCATCATCTTTTTGTTGCCTTGACGCAGGCGCATGAACATGTCCGTGTCTTCGTAGTACAGAGGAAACCCCGGGTCAAACGGGAGTTCGTTGGCAAAAAGATCTCTTCTGAAGAGTAGACACGAACCGGAAAGCATCTCCATTTCTTTGGGTTCGGTCGCAGACCAGTAGTCGTAGGCAAATCTCGTTCGTTGCGCCAAGTTCTTCATGGCGCAGTCGAGATCGATTTGGGCTCTCGTCTGAAACTCGAACAATTCAGGAGTTGGCATCTCGTTGGGCGGCATCATGCATGTCGCCTCTGGGTCCATGAATGCCAAGGGACCGATCATGGTACTTTCTTGGTGACTCTCCATGTGATCGATGAGCGCTGCGAAACAGCCCCGAAGAAATCGGCAGTCCGGATTCAAGATCATGTGATAGCGGCCGGTCGCGACGGCAAACCCTTGATTATTGGCCTGACCATAACCCACATTCATGGTGTTTTGAATGTAGCGCATCCCCTGGGCTTTTAGTGGCTCAACCAAGGCGGCATCTTCGCCCTTGGAGGCGTTGTCAACGACAATGACCTCGCATTTGCCAGGACGTCCATCGATAGTCCATTTCTGTTCGTGAATGCTCTCTAACAAAGGGAAGAGAAAGTGTGCGGTGTTGAAGTTGACTATGACAATGGAGAGGTCAACACTCATCGTCTAACCCCTGTCATCATGGGTAACGTCGTTCCAAATCGTCTCGGCCAAGTAGATGCCTTTATGCAGGCCTTCATGCTTCACTTTGAAACGAACGATCTTCTGCCGTTGATCGATGAAGTGAGCTGCACTTTCATCAGTAATAAAGGCGTCGATGGTGTATTCGCCGGAAAGGAGCTGAAGCTTGGGAATGTGCATGACAACTTCATTGGCTTCCTTGCCTGTTTGCAGCGGCGCGTCTGGGCGACTGGCAAAGACGAGAGTTCCGTCGTTGCGCATCACAGCAACCATGGGATAGACAGCTTCGTCAGTTTCGGGGTTGGTGTAGCGAAAACGCATGGTGATGTCGTCGCCGGTGGCGAATTCTTTCGACGCGACGGTGTCATTTCCCTTGTAGAGCGAGACATCTTCGACGGCCGCGAGTCCCTTGATGTCGGTCCCTAACAAGGATTCACGGTTGTTGAAGTAGTCGGCTTGCAACTGAAGAAGCACGTTTTCGTATTCATCAGTGACTTGAATGGGATTACCATCCATGACCATTTTTCCCTCATGAATCCAAATGGCTCGGTCACAGATCTCTCTAATGTGATAGACACTGTGGCTGACGAAGAGGATCGTCTTGTCGGCTGATCTGAACTCAGCAAACTTGTCCATGCACTTTTTTTGAAAATGAGCATCACCTACGGCAAGTACTTCATCAAGAATGAGAATGTCGGGGTCAACGAGCATGGACGCAGCGAATCCCAAGCGCATGGCCATTCCCGAGGAATAGGTCCTGATGGGACGGTCGAGGAATTCGCCCAACTCTGAAAACGCGGCGATTTCGTCGTAGCGTTCTTTCACTTTC
>JAJRYU010000796.1 GCA_024275615.1 Planctomycetota bacterium | reverse complement strand
CCCTTTCATGGCGATGAGCGAGCTAAAGGCTGTCCAAGCCCATGAAAAGTCGGAGATGAATCGATGACTCGCGAAGTAAAGACCGAATCATGCGAACAATGGGTGGGAGTTTTCTCAACGGTCTCCGACGCCCTCGGTAGTTTGCGTGCATGCAAGGAGCAGGGATTTCCCATAGTCGAATTCTTCAGTCCTTATCCGGTAGAAGAAGTGGAGGAGATTCTTGAACGTCGTCCGACCAGGCTGCCTTGGGTCTGTTTGTTCCTTGGCATCTGCGGGCTTGTTGTCGCCCTTGTCTTCCAGTTCTGGGTTTCGAACGCGAGTTGGCGAATGAACATTGGCGGGAAGCCGGATAATTCGATCTGGGCCTTCCTTCCTGTCGCCTTTGAGATGACGGTCCTCGCGGCGTCGATCGGATCGGTAATCATCTTCTTAATGCGCTGCACGCTTTTTCCTGGTGTCCATGTGAAAATGGTTGACCCCCGAGTTGTTGACGATGCCTTCGCCGTCGTTGTTCAGGATAGACCACAGGCTGCCAGCAGCGAGAAGATCTCGGACGTGCTGTCTAAGTTCAACCCGGACACCTTACGACCGTATGAGCCCGATCGTAGTTCTCAATTGCCATGGGGCCTGGTCATAGGATTCGTCATTGTGGCCCTCCTTTGGACGGTCGCCATGAACCGAGTCTCGGCCTTCTATACCAAGGATTCGAGTCAACGACCCCACGAGTGGGCGACGGAAATGGTCTACTCCCACGCCTATGGTCCTTTTGAGCCGAACAAGAATTTCCCTGATGGGAAGACGCTCCGGTCTCCTCCTCCTGGTTCGGTGGCCAGAGGTCACGTACCGCTCACGTTTCCGCTGACCAAGGAGGGCGCAGTCGCTGCCGGTGCGATTCTCAAGAATCCTTTTGCATCCGATGCGCCTGGCGTTGTCGAACGAGGCACCTACATCTACCAGAATTTTTGTGTTGTCTGTCACGGCGAAACTGGTCTTGGTGACGGCTTGATGATTAGTAAGGGCGTGCCAGCCCCCCCTTCGCTCAATGACGAAGAAGCTACCAAGCTTCTCGATGGCAACCTGTTTTTTACCATCACAACTGGGCGGGGTGGGATGCCCCCGCACGCCTATCAGCTTTCCGAAGACGATAGGTGGAAGGTTGTCCGCTATATCCGAACATTGCAGGGGAAGAAAAAATGACCCCCCGGCCTCAAACCGATTCCAGTTCTTCGCGCTCCAATCGGGGTCTTCAGGTTTGCGTTGTTGTAGGTAGTTGCATCACTCTTTTTGGTGTGGTGCTGAGCCCTGGACGAGCCTGGCAACCGTTACTCGTCGTTGCGTTCTATCTGATTCAGATGTCGCTCGGAGCCGCGTTCTTGCTGGCAATGGGGACTCTTAGCAGAGCGCATTGGATGAACCCGATTCGCCCGCTTCTCAAGCACGTGTCGCGATTGCTTCCTTGGTGCGCAGTTGTTCTTGTCTTGGCCCTGGTTGGGTTTCGACATCTCTACCCGTGGGCAGACCAAGCATGGATCGGCGAGGACCCGCGTCATGCTGCGAAGGCTGCGTGGCTCAGCCCAGTTTTCTTCTTGGCCCGAGCTACCTTCTACTTGGTGACTTGGATCGTGGCACGGCGGATATTCATCGAATCCGAAGGAGGCAGACCATTCGAAGAGCGGATTCGCCGCCGATTGGGACGTCAAGGTAGCGCAGCAGCATTCACCGTCATTTTCGGTGTGACTTTTTCTCTTGCGGTCTTCGACTGGATCATGTCTCTTCAACCAGACTGGTTCAGTTCGATTTTTGCTGTCTTCGGTTTTGCGGGGCTCATGGTTGCCGTTCTTGCGGGAATCACAGTTCTCGTCATTCTATCCCATCGTCTCGGTTTATCTGAGGCTCCACCGACGCCGGAGTTCCTTCACGCATTGGGCAAGATGCTGTTCACATTCGCTTTCTTCTGGGGCTATATTTGGTTCTGCCAGTACATGTTGGTTTGGTTCACCGATATGCCTGAGGAGACGATCTACTTTGCTTCACGGCACAGTGGCTCGTGGTTCGTCGTCGTTCTCGCTACGATCATTCTGAACTTCATCGTCCCTTTTGTGTTCTTGTTGCCACGGCGTAACAAGTTGCGCAAATCGATCATGCTTCCTGTCGCCATCGGCATGTTGGTTGGTCACTATCTTGATCTCTTTGTGCAAGTGATGCCAACGACGAAGAATGGCGCGCTATATTGTGGCCCTTGGGAGATCGGCCCGTTACTTGCGGGGGTAGCCTTATTCCTGCTGTTGTTGCGCCGTTCCGTCGAAAAGAAGAGTGGCGAGTACGATCAGAAACCCGCACATCGCCAACAGATTTCGCCGGAACAGATGCCACCGGAGTCTTCGCCTACTTGATTCTCACTGAGTGTTCTGACAATCAGTAGTTCCTTGTCAAGAGAAAGGCTTGAGTACGTCCTGCCCGACTTCTTGACAAGAAATCCCCCCTCCCTGCTCTGGTGAGGGGGGATTTTTTTGATCCACTCGGCATGACTGGTGACCCAATGAACCCCGACCTGATGAACCGCCGTGAAACGTGGGTATGGCAGGATTGGCTGACACTGACATGCTTCCTATCGCCACTTCAAACTCCCGGCCGCCATCCTTACGATGCGCTTTTCTTTTTTTTTCGCGTCACGCTAGCCGCCGATTTTCGCTCTTGATTTTGGAAACGAAGACGGTTCACTCCGTTGTGGTGTGAAATCGCAATTGAGATTCTTCGGACCACCATTCGCAATGTCCTGGTTGTCTGAAGATTTGTTTTCGTCTCTCGAGACAAGTCAGTCATTCCCAAGAGAATTGGATCGTCACGACTTTGGTTTCGGCTCGACTCATGAACGCGATGAAATCTCAGAGAAACCCGAAAGGAAGAGTACATGAAGCCTCTCATTCCGACGTTGTCCATGCAGGTTACTTATCAATGCAATATCGCTTGCAGACATTGTGGCCCATTCTGTGGACCGCTTGAAAAGGACTGGATCACACTCGATGAAATGAAGGACCTGACCTCGCAAGCGGCGGAACTTGGTGCTTTGAGCGTCGTTTTTACCGGTGGCGAGCCGACTCTTCTTAAAGACAAACTGCACGACATTCTCCGTCATATTCGTGACGAAACATCGATTCGATCGACGAGAATGGTCACCAATTGTACTTGGGCCAAGACGGAGGAGATCGCAACCAAGAAGCTCCGAGGTTGGCAACAAGTGGGGTTGAACGAGTTGAACTTTAGCTGTGGTGAGTATCATCAAGAATTCGTTCCGATCGAGTACGTTGCGAATGCCTATCGGGCCGCAGTTAAACTCGGCTTTCAGACAGTGTTGCTCGTTGGCGAATTCAATAAGCAGGGCACTCAAAATTGGACTCCTCAGATGTTCCATGAGGCCGTAGGCGAAGAGCTAAACACGCCGGCGACCATGAGCCCCTACGTATCCCAAGTTCATGGAATGTCTTGTGGAGACGTCATGGCGTATGGACGCGGCGCAGAAGAATTGAGCGCCGATGTTGTCAGGAAACGACCAGAAGCTGAAGTCAACGGAGTCTGCTCGGACGTACTCAATGCGATTACAGTTCACCCCAATGGCAACCTGACCGCATGCTGCGGCATCATGGTTCGTGATGAGTCGCTCCTGAACATTGGTAACTGGAGAAAGGACCGATTGCGGCCCCTTGTTGAGCGAGCACATGAGGATGTAATTCTAAATTGGATTCGCTACGTAGGTCTTCACGACATGAAGGCTTGGCTGAAGCAGAAGGACCCCAGTCTCAAGTTCAAGGATTCGTACACGAACATTTGCGATCTCTGTGCCGACGTGGTCTACAACACCAAGGCACAGCGGATCCTTGTTGAGGAAAGCGAAGAGAGGATACCTTCCATTGTCGCCAACAAGGTCGCCATGGATGCTTGCGTTGGTTCTCCTGATTTCCGCTATGCCGGGGAGGAGGTGAGCAAATGACAACATCAGCAGAGCGACAACAAAGCCCAAGAGCGCGCGGTAGTTTTCTTGCCACGAACTTGGCGAATCGAGTCCAGGTGGGCCAGGAGCAGTATACCGTTTCGGACAACGACAAGGGGCATCTTCTGGATCTCGCCACAGTTCCCTTTGGTGGAGGTCGTAGGCAAGACGCTTCATGGCAATTCGACCATGACTGGAACCCACTCCATCTCACCGTGGAAGTCGAAGGTCATTCAACGACTGATGTCAGTTTCACAATGAGTGAATGTGTCGTCGTCACGAAGAGTGCGGAAAGTGAAGTATCCCAACGATTCGAGGTTGGTAGGGAACGGGCGTTCTTCTTGCTCAATGGAGCTTTGTCTTCCCCGATTGTTCTAGCCCGTCGATTTGATTGGTCCCAAGATGCAACACAATCGTTCGCGTTGATCCCACCGGGTTTCTTGGATGTGCGGCGACTACCTGACGATGAAGTAGGTGGAAAGTGCTTTCGGGTACTTGAGGTTCGTATCTCGACAATGGGACTTCAGGACACCGTAACGATGTTCATAGATGAACGCGGCGACATTGCACGCTATCAGACCAAGAATTTTCAAACACTTGTAGAACTTGAGGAGGAAAACAATGCTGGATACGACAGATAAACAGTCTCTTGACGTGGTTCGAAAGTTTCTCGACGAATCTTCGTTTAGTTACATGAACTACCGGCAGATTCCATCAAGTGACCACGACATCTTCCCAGACTTCGCCCAACTGCATGGCTCTGCAACGGGATGCAGTCCGATCTGGAGGCTGTTCTTCACTCTCTTCAGGCAGGGGCATGAGGCCGAAGAGATCTTCATCCGTGAAATCTTCCCTGATGGCGTATTCGATGCGCTAGTCTCACTTGGGCTTTTGGTTGAAACTCGGCTGCACACGTGGCGCACTCCGGGTATTGGTCTCGTTGCGTTTCAGGGATTGTGGCTCTGGGTGAGCCTACCGCCTTACTACCCGACAAAACTGTCTGCAAAGCAACCCGTCTACTTGGGATTTGATTCAACGTGGCTGACTCAAGCACTGCCGTCTTCGATGCGCGGTAGGCACGTGATCGACGTGTGCTCGGGAAGCTCAATTCAAGGTCTTGTTTGCGCAGCACGCGGAGCAAGCCGTGTTGTTTGCTTGGAGAAAAATCCAGAGGCGATTCCCATTGCACGATTCAACATCGCCCTAAACGGATTCGAAGAACAAGTAGAAGTCAGAGAAACGGATCTCTACTCGGCAGTCCGTGCCGACGAACGATTCGACTTCTTCGTTTCGAATCCACCATTCATGCCGGTCGTTGAGAATGTTGACTATCCCATGTGCGGTGATGGCGGGGCCGACGGTGAGGTGGTCATGAGACGCATCTTCGGTGAACTCGCACCCTTCATGACGAAGGATTGCCAGGGGGTAGCGTTCTGCAACGTTCTGGGCTCGCAGACGGCAATCAACTTCAACGAGAAGTTCATGGCTCCTTGGGCCGAGAAAAATAGCTACGTCGTTCGCGCGTTCATTGACGGCAAGATCCCGATGGCAGACTACGTCTCTGGCGGCCTTGACAGTAACCTGGCTCGAAGTTGCCCGGAGCTTTCCGAGAAAGAACGTGGACAGAAAGCCAAAGACTGGCTTGACTCCCTGTCAAAACGTGGTGTTGCCGCCGAATATGTCTACAGCCAGATCCTGAGATTCTGGGGCGGCGAACAGAAACCCCAGGTCTTTTGGCGTTCGAAAGATGAGCCAGCGTATTCTCATTGCGCCCTCTACGACAAGGACATGACAGATCCCTTGGTCGGCTTCATGACCGCAGTACGAGCAAGCGCGTGATTGGGACGCCACAATCACTCGTCGATGCACCGCCAGCACAAGAAAATCTGCCTCGGAAGAGGCGGCAATTTCGAGATCTCATGGCATTCGGATTTGCCTCATTGCCCGGATGGCAATGGAAGATGACGGCCATGCTAGTCCTGTGCGGTGTGTCGTTGGTGATTCTTGTCTACATGCCACTTCTGGGCAGAGACATCATCTATTCCCTCGTCTCTCGGAATTGGGGCGATTTTCGCCGAGCAGTCATCACCCTTGGAGTCGTATCGATCGCTCAACTGATCGTTGGCTTGATTCAGTCTTATGCGATGTTGCGTCTTGAGGTCGGTGTAGGGGAGCGCATAAGAAGACGAATTGTAGATGTCGTATTGACGAAGAACCTTCGCTTCTTCGAAAAAAATTGGGTTGGTGACATCGTCTCGAGAGCGATCAATGATTCGTCGGCGTTAACCAACTTGTTAACTGGGATCTTGCTGCAGATCGTTGTTGACGTCGCGACTCTTGTCGTTGTTGTCATCTTTTTGGTGAAAATGAGCGCCACGATGACGTTGATTTCGATCGCGACAATCCCCTTTTCGTTGCTCTTCTTGAGGCAGTTTCGCGATCGTCTTGAAAGTAACTCCTTGAATGTCCAAGAAGGCTTGGCACGGATAACTGGCCATTTGCAATCCTGGCTTCGTAACCCCTTGGCACTCAAGGCCTATGACCTGTCGCCGATTGCGGCGAAGAAGTTTCAAGAAAAAAACAAACTCCTCTCAGAAGATTCTGTAAAGGCGGGTTTTCTGGGACAATTTGTCGCCGTCGTGAATACCACTCTCCTTTCGCTCCCGTCGTTGTTGATTTTTGGCTATGGCGGATTCTTGGTGTTCTCCGGAACGTTTGGAATTGGCGAGCTCTTTGCTTTCATGACACTCATGGCGCATCTGAACACACCGGTTCTAAGACTGATGACGGTCGTCGCTACAATTCCAGTGATCTATCCTCAGTATTGTCGCGTGAGCGAGTTCCTTGGTTCCGAAGATCCTGATGAATCGGCCGGCAAGGCGCCAGCCAAGGAGTCAGTGACTGGAATCACAGCCCGCAATGTCTCATTTACGCGAGGCGAGAATTTTCATCTTGTGGTCCCCAATTTCGAGGCACGTTGTGGGGAAGTCGTTGCTGTCGTGGGGGCGAATGGTTCAGGCAAGACGACTTTAGCGCGCTTGCTCTTGGGTATCTATCAACCTGACAGCGGGCAAATGCAACTGAGGGGAACCACGAGAAGCCCTGATGCTGGCACGCGCGGTCTTTTCGGTGTACTTCCTCAAGAGGCCGTCGTATTTGATGGAACTCTTCTGGAGAACGCGACTCTATTCGAGTCAGATCCCGCCCGCGACAAGGTCATGAGTTTGGCGGAGCAGTTAGGCCTGATGGGCTGGATTGACTCGCTCGAGGACGCTCTCGACTCCAAAGTCAACGCTGGGCTCTCGGGGCGATTCTCAGGTGGCCAGATGCAGAGGATTGGCATTCTTAGAGTCATCTATCGTGACCCACCAATTTGGATTCTCGATGAACCGTCGAAAGGCCTGGACAAGGAGGCCTGGAAGAACTTCAAAGACCTCTTGAAGCAGCGCCGGCCCGACACCTGCGTTATTGTGATCACGCATTCGCAAGAAGCTGAAGATCTTTGTCAGAGAGTTTATCACATCGAAGCTCGAGATTCGGACGTCGGCGCACAGACGTTTGAGTGTGTGGAAGGCGGCTCCAAGGTGCAATCCGCAGAGTCGTCACTTAATCGTCTTGAGTCGTCATGACTCATTTTAAAGAGGAGAAATCAATGATCTTAAGTGACTCTTCAGGTCTTCCCCCCGCAAGCTCGCGTCCATCTCTCGGGATTAGTCTCGAGTCCTTGGACAAAGTTGCGACGGGGTTGGCCTCCAGCCCGAGTCTTCGCCGAAAGTTCCTCAACGACACCAGTGGGTGTCTCCAGGATCTTGGAATTGAAATGGACGACGGTGAATTGGTCCGATTGTCTCGCTGTGGCAGTAAGTCTGAACTTCTGTTGGGCGTGTTTGTCATCGCCAATGCGATTGCTTTTGCCAACGTTTTTGCTGCAGCGAACATTACAGCGGCGGCCAACGTCTCTGTAGCAGCGAACGCTGTTGCTGCAGCGAATGCACTCGCAGTCACGAATGCCGTTGCTCAGAATAATGTGGTCACGCGTGCGACGCCAACCCCGAGACCTACGATGGTGGCCACTCCCATTGGCGGTGCATTGACACCCAACGGCGGTGCATCAAGCACGGGAATATAGTCCCGGGAAGTTTTTGCACGCTGCTGTTCAGTTGAATCGCAATTGGACACCGTTGTTGCGAAGTGTTTTGGTCGGTTCCGCTTGTGCCTTGCACTGCGGGGCTGACCTCTTCAAATCACTAAGGTAGGTGACACATGACCCGACAACTCGAACTGATCACCCTCATTGTGACTAGCAAGTGCCCCTTGAAATGCGCGCATTGCGGTCCGAGAAGTGGACCGGACCAAAAAAACTCTCTTAGTCGTGATGATGTTATTCGCGCACTCGATGAAGCCGTTCTGCGCGACACAAAACTGGTGGTTTTTACTGGCGGCGAACCTTTCTTGCTTGGTGGCGAGTTGGTCGCCTACGTTGAGGAAGCCACAAGCCGAGGTCTCTTCTCGCGCGTGGTAACCGGTGCCTATTGGGCCGTTTCGGAAGAGACGGCCATGAGGCGGCTCTCAGAGTTGTGTAATGCTGGCCTGAACGAACTCAATGTCAGTACAAGTGATGAACACCAAGCTATGGTTCCCATCGTGAATGTTGTCACCGCCGTTGGTGCAGCTCAGCAATTGGAATTGCAGGTCGCCGTTGGGATCGGTCTTAAGAAAACCTCGTTGATGTCGTCGCGCACTGTCCGTGAAGCTTTCTTGAGCCGAGGCCAGCCCGTTCCTTTGCTGATTCAATCCAAGTTGGTTCCCTTTGGTCGCGGCGAAGAATCCGTCATGCACGAAGAACAGTTCCTGCGGCCCGTTGAAGATGTCCGAGGGCCTTGTACATCGATGACCCAACACGTTGCCTTGCAGGCGAACGGTCGGGTTACCGGTTGTTCAGCAGTCTTCGCTGAAGAGACCACCGCTTTGTCCTTCGGAAATACCGCCGAGACAAACTTGACTGAGATCATTGATCGTATGGACACTGACCCCCTTGCGCTCTTTCTTCATCGTCTTGGTCCTTTCGAACTAAAGCGTCTCATCGAGTCAGAAACCGATATCCGATTTCAGAACGAGTACATCAACATATGCCACCTCTGCGGTGACATCCTGCAGAACGACGAGGCCATCAGATTCCTTTCGGAGCGAGGATTGTTGAGTAACTACCGAGGACAAGGTGTCCAAGAGGCGAACTGATGACCAGAACTTTGGATTGCAAGAGTCTGATCGGAGGGATGATAGTCGGGGCAGGGTTAGGCTTCGTCATCGGCTATCTGTCATGCTTAGTGCAGTTAGAACCTGTGACCACTCTTGAGGTTCCAGGTGGTATGCAAGTGGAGCCCCTAAGAACAGAAGTTGATCTCGGGAGACACAACGTTTTACTGACGCATTTTTCACTGGCGAAGGCGTCTAACGCTGCTGCGCACCTGATGCCGTTGTTGGAAAAACTAGCTGTAGGAATGAAAGCAGGAACAGCAACAGTTGCGATGATTTCCGAAGCACAAACAGCGAACGCCAAGCTCGTGGCATCGATCAAACCTCTGGCAGATGTTGGAATTCCTGGGACTGGAGAGAACGGACCATTCACTCACCCTTGTATCGCAGCGGCGATGATTGCCGCCACGTTGGAGCGCCTCGGTGCGCCGATGAGGAAAGATCAGCTTGTCAGACTCTCTGGAATCGGAGTCTCTTTTGCTCTTGAGGATGAATCGCGTCTTCAAGAGTACGGACCCGAGGAGAGTGCCTTTTTTCGTACGGCAGAGGAGGGGAGGCTCAAGGAGCGATTCTATGCTGAATGCGACGGGGTTCTGACGGGTGAGCAGCAATCATTACTGCATGGAACAGTCGCTCGAGACCGTTGCGGTGTTGATCTCTTCTCGGCCGCTTTGTTCTGGGGAGCTTTGGTGGTACCGGTCGAATATCGCAACAAGGAAGAATTCTCTCACGCCATCGTCCTGAAACTGGGCCAGGATCTCGGCGCACAAAATAAGCACCGGCTTGCGAAGACTGTCGATCGTTGGCTGGACACCCTGCCCGCGTCTTTTCTTGCTCCAGTCAAAGACGTATTGACGGAGAATCGTCTCACATCATTGGCGAGAGTCCGGGAAGCTGTCGAACATCAGCTCAACCTCTTGGTGGAGCTAAGGAAGGAATTCGGTGGGAGTGCACCTTTGTCTCCAGCAGACGAGTTCTTGCTGCTCCCTGTTCGCTTATGAATCTTTACTGAACGGAGAAAACCATGTTTAACAACACGATCATCATCATCTTCGTCGCCTTAGGCCTTCTTTTCGCAGGGCTCGGCGTTCCACTTGTGCGTCGAAAAATCGGCATCAACAGCGTCTATGGCTTCCGGACCGAGAAGACGATGAAAGACGACAAAACTTGGTATTCGGCGAACGCCATCTTGGGGCGCAATCTCATCATAGCCGGAATCGCACAGGTTGTTTCTGCCGTGGTCATAGGCAGGTACCTGTCGGCCGCTGACCCGTTCAAGTTTTCGATGGTGAACGTTGGTTCTCTCGTCGTCTTGCTGGCTATTGCGATCATTCACGCGGCCATTCGTACAGCAAAAATCTGACTCGAAAAGGTTACAAAATGACAAGGAACGAAATAGGAATGGTCGTCTTGTGCAGCGCGATCGTGGCATGCCTGCTGACCATCCTCACAACATCATTACTTCCGGAAGACGAGAATCTGCTGGAATCGAACGTCGGGGAAGAAAGAGTCTCAGCGTTGATTTCCCAGTTAGAGGAAGTGCAGATTGAACTTGGCAAACTGAAGAATCGGAGTGGCCGTCTGGATAAGGAAACAGCGTATCTCCGGCAGCGCGTCGCCGAGCAGTCGCTCAATCTCACCGAACTCTCGAAAATTCGGCAGGGGGAGGGCTTACTCGGCGTCTCAACTCCAAGAGTCAGGACTTCAAAGGATGCAAGCGAGCTATTTCAGCGTCTCTCCTCGGAGAAGGGGTTAGGAGCTCTTTCTGCGCAAGAATCCGCGGAGCTTCTCGATGCCCTGCGAGCGCTGGGCTCTGAAGGCGTCGCTATCGTTCAGCGGGAACTAGGCGCTGATTCTCGTGAAGCACGTGTCCTGGCTGCGGCTCTTGCTGAGCGTCTTGGAGATCCCGCATTTACCGAACCACTTGCACGATCCGCACTTGAAGATGATGACTTCCTAGTTCGGCGTCTGTCTTCCCATGCGCTTGCCAGCTTGGAGAATTCCCCATCTGCTGATCGCCTTGCGGAAATCTTTGACGCCGAAAGTGGAGACGCAGGCGTTCGATTGAACGCCTGGTATGGCTTGGCACGACAAGATGATTCCAGGGCCGTAGACAATTTCGGTCAACTCCTGGATGGAGCCAGTGCAGACGTGGGTGTCGATCTCATGATCGGTGAAGCACTCCGTTTGAGGAAACCCAAGATGAACCCAGCGTTGGCACGAGCACTCAATAGGACAGACGTGGGATCTGGCACCAAAGTCATGATTGTTCGAGCCTTGGCAAACGACTCAACGAAAGACTATTCACAAGTGCTCCTTCGACTGGTGAGTGATCCATCAACCGCTGTATCGGTACGAAAAGCCGCCAAGAACCTGCTCTATCGATAACAATGTGAGATTCCGGCGTCGGTGCGCAGACGTTGGTCTGTGAGTGGGGGTGGTCGAGGGCATTGGCGTTTCGGCCTCCTCTACTTTTGTCATTTGTATCTATTCGAAAGGAATATTCATGAATCTAAAAAACGGCCCTGGACCGCCAACGATGGCCCAAAGACCAAGCCTGGGGATTAGTCTCGATTCTCTTGAGAAGGTGGCAACAGGATTGGCGGCGAACCCTATCTTACGACGGAAGTTCATGGACAGCACCGGCGATTGTCTTCGTGACCTCGGTGTTGATTTGGATCGTTGGAGCGTCCAGGATGGCAACAGCAATGATCACTCTGAAATCATCGTGTTTCCACCGATTCTTGGCCCCTTTCCTATCAATCCAGCCTGTTTCGTGGTCTGTAATACCTACGTCAACGTCATCGCTCGAAATGAGGTCGTAACGACGGCAACAGCAAACGTTGTTACTCAAACGGCTGCAGCTGTCACCGCTGCTGGCTCCAGAGGAGTGAATCCAACGCTTTCGACAACGGTGAGTTTGGGTTCTAGTACCGGAATATAGTGGTCTGTCCCGATCTCCTAGAGGATGGAGATCGGGATTTTCTCGGTGCCAAACTCTTTTCGTCGTCGGCCGCTATTTATCTTTGGGAGCTTCCTCTTCTTTGGCCTTCACCAGATCCTTACGAGCCAGATGCATCTTGTCGAAGCTCTCGGCGTCGATGACGTAGTACCAAGGCCCGAAGCGCTCTTTCAGTTTCTTAACCTCTTCTTGGCCTTCCTTAGCCACACGTTTGTAAGTGGCCCACTTGTCGAAGAGTTCTTGGTACTGGTCTTCATCGTTCAGCTTTTCTGAATTGAGGTCTGCAGCGGCGCCTTCGCCTCCTTCTTTCTTGTCTTCGCCGAAGGCGAGGATTTCGAATTTTTCCTCATCGATCTTCCGATAGACGAAATCGGCACCCCAGGGGTCCTTGTCCAATTCCTTAAGCACCGGGTTTTTGCCCTCGGTTAGATCTATGAGTTTTTCCGGCAATTTTGAGTTGGCAGATTTGTAGTCGGCGATAGCACCCACGATGTTCTCGATGCTGCGCCTCGCTTTTTTGCGCGCAGAAATTTGCTCTTCGCTAAGGGCAGGTTGCGATGGCTTGTCGAGGACAGAGTCATCGAAGCGCACACTTACCATCAAGAACCTGTTCGGTTTTTGACCGTCTTTCTTTTCTGACTCTGCGTCTTTTTTGCCTTCGCTGTCATTGCCAGCAGTCAGAGATTTGCCGCTGCCCCAGAGAACTTCGCCGAAACGCAATGTATATTCGACACCTTGGTCAGTTGTGGCAACCAAGTCTCCTTCATTTGAGTAGATCTTGTTCTTGGGGCCAGGAAAGAAGCCTCTTGAGACCAAACTCTGCATGGCTAACT
>JAJRYU010000795.1 GCA_024275615.1 Planctomycetota bacterium | reverse complement strand
GCTTTGAGCGACTTGTCCCATGCTGCGAGGACGCGGTCACTGTCTTTTGGGTGGACGGCCTTTCTGAACCCTTCCTTGCGCGTTCGTTGGGCACCTAAGCCGGTCATCTCCCCCATGAGCTTGTTGACGTAGACCAAATTGTGATCGACGTCGGTTTCGAAGATGCCGACAGGAACGACAGCGGCAAGATCGCGGAATCGAGACTCGCCGGAGGCAATTTTTGACGTCGCGCTGTCGTCCAAGTTTTCGAGATTCTTAGACAAGTTTTGGATGCGTTCACGCAGGACGTCGCGTTGAACCGAGAGATTCCCCAAGAGACGGCAAAGAAGAGCGAGTAGGACGACGAATCCCACCAAAATCCATGTCATGAAGGAAGCGCTATTGTTCCAAGCGGTGGCCAAACACGCCAATCCGATTGCCGTGCCAAGCGCCAGCAATCCAACAATCATCCTGCGTCCCTCGGCGTTGAGGCGCCGATAGAGCTGCCACAAGACAAACCATGTTGCGGCGCTGATTGCGATCGAAACGAATTTGGTCATCACAACGCCATCCTGTTCATTGGGGTGCGTCTCCTACCATGGAGTAGATCTGAGACTCATCGATGATTTCTACTCCGAGCGATTCGGCTTTCTTGAGTTTTGAGCCCGCTTTTTCTCCTGCTAGCAAAAAGGAAGTCTTCTTGCTCACCGAAGAGACCGGTTTGCCGCCGTGTTTCTTGATCAGGTTTTCCGCATCCTTGCGACTCAGAGTGGGCAGTGTGCCCGTGATCACGAAGGTCATTCCGGCGAGGGGACCACCGGTGGATTGGGCTTCGCATGTCGCATTGAGGCCAAGGTCCAGGAGTGCCTTGATGACGAGTTTGTTTTGCTCGTTGGCGACGAAAGCGACGATGGACTCCGCAGCTTTTTCGCCTACTTCATGAATGGCAACGAGGTCATCTTCGGTGGCGTCAAGAAGAGCTCCCAAAGACCCCAAGGACTGGGCAACAACTTCAGCGACATGTTCCCCAACATGGCGAATCCCCAAGCCGAAGAAAACCCGAGGCAAAGTTGTGGTCTTCGCCGTATCTATGGCCGTGAGCAGATTCTCTGTGGATGTCTTACCCATACGCTCCAGGGCCACCACGTCGTCGTATTGGAGTCGAAAGATGTCGTCAAGTCTCTTTACCAAACCAGCATCGACTAGTTGAGCAACAAGCTTTTCGCCCAAACCATCAATGTCGAGGGCGTTCTTGGAGACGAAATGGGCTACTGTTCCTCGCAATTGTGCTGGGCAAGACGCGTTGGTGCAGCGCATAACAACTTCGTCTGCTTCTTTGACAACAGGTGTTCCGCAGGCCGGGCACTCTTTCGGCATTTGGAACTCAATCTCGCTACCATCGCGTTCTTCTGTCAGAACTTTGACAACCTTGGGGATGACATCACCCGCTCTTTCGACCAAGACTCGGTCACCTTTTTTGACGCCGAGTCTCGCAATTTCATCAACATTGTGCAGAGACGCTGAACCCACGGTCACACCACCCAGAGGAACGGGCTCAAGAACTGCGACGGGAGTCAGGGCCCCGGTTCGACCGACACTGATCTCGATATCAAGGAGTGTGGTTGAAGCCTGTCTTGACTTGAATTTGCAAGCAATTGCCCATCTGGGATTGCGGGATCTGGAGCCAAGGATTTGCCGTTGCTCGAAATCGTTGACTTTTAGGACCGTACCATCGATTTCGTAAGGGACCTGATCCCGGGCATCTTCAAGTTCGTGGTGGGCAGCAATTAGGCCTTCAACTGTGCCGATAATTTTGAAATAGGGTGTTGCCACTTTGAGACCCCAGGATTGAAAAGCCCGGATGAGTTCTTCTTGGCTCCGGACTTCGAGGCCTTTGGCTTCACCGCAGGCGTAAAAGACGGCATCGAGGGGCCGAGCTGCCGTGATGCGGCTATCCAACTGCCGGAGAGACCCTCCTGTGAAGTTTCGAGGATTGGCATAACGCCCTTCTTCCTCCGTTCGCTTGCTATTGAATTCTTCGAAAGCGTGTGTCGTGGTAAATACCTCACCGCGAATCTCGATGAAGTCTGGAATGGGGTAGCCTTCATTCTTCAAGCGTAGCGGAATGCTGCTGATCGTTCGAGCATTCGCGGTGATATCTTCGCCCTTTGTGCCGTCGCCACGGGTAGCGGCTAAAGTCAATTCACCATGTTCGTAGGTGAGCCCTAAACCGATGCCATCGATCTTGGGCTCAAAGCTATAGGCCACGTCCATGTCGTCACCGAGTAGCTTCAATATTCGCGCATGAAAATCACGGATGTCGTCGTCGTTCAAGGCGTTTGCCAATGACAACATGGGTTCACGATGCTTGACCGAAGCGAACGCACTCAAGGGAGCAGCTCCGACCTTTTGCGTCGGTGACGTCAGGGAGGCGAACTCCGGGTGTTCATGCTCCAGGCGTTCCAAACGCCGAAATAGTTCGTCGTATTCGCCGTCGGAGGCCCTCGGTGAATCTAGGACGTAGTAGGCGTGATTGAGCTCTTCCAAGCGCTGACGGAGTGCTTCGACCTCGGCTTTCAGATCCACAAGTGATCCTTTCGAATTCTAATTCACAGCAGCAACATTGCATCACCGTAGGAAAAAAAGCGGTATTGCCTTTCAATCGCTTCCCCGTAGGCAGCCATGATGCGTTCCCTACCAGCAAATGCTGAGACCAAGAGCATGAGACTACTTCGAGGCAAGTGGAAATTGGTCACCATGCAATCTACAGATCTTACTGGTTTGGGAGGATAGATGAAGAGTCTGGTTGTGCCACTCTGAGCTTGTACTCCTTGAGTTTCTTCGTCCCAAGCACTCTCCAAGCTTCTGAGAGATGTTGTTCCTACCGCGACAACCCGTCCCTTGTCACGTCGGGCTTGGTTGACAAGTTGAGCCGTTTTCTCGCTGACTTCAAAGATCTCGGCGTGCATTGTGTGATTGCGAAAATCTTCGACTTCGATGGGCTGAAAAGTGCCCAGGCCAACATGCAGTGTCACTGAGCAAGTCTTGACGCCATTTTGCTGCAGTGCTGACAAGAAATCTTTGGTGAAATGAAGACCCGCGGTGGGTGCAGCGACTGCCCCCGGGGACTGGGCAAAAACGGTTTGGTAGCGTTCTTTGTCCATGGCTTTCGTTGCTGCGCTAGATTCCATGCGCTTGATATAGGGAGGCAATGGCATGGAACCAACTTCTTCCAAGACTCTAAAGGCATCGTTGTCGCCATCTGCGGCCAACTGACCGCGCCAGCGACCACGTTCTCCTTTTTCAACAAGAGTGACGGTGAGCCTGCCGTCAGCGAAAATGAGTTTCTCGCCGACAGTGGGTTTGCCGCGTGTTTTCAAAAGAAGATCCCAACCATCTTCTTGTGGCGACAGCAACAAGACTTCTGCCTTGCCTCCGGTCAGTTGGCGTTCGCCGAAGATACGTGCAGGAATGACTTTTGTGGTATTGAGGACTAGCAGGTCACCGGGGCGAAGGTAGGACATGAGGTCAGGAAATTGGCGGTGCTCGATTCCACGTTTTTTGCGATCAAGGACTAACAGACGTGATCCTTCTCGCGTTGCCGCTGGTTCTTGGGCAATGAGTTCATCAGGCAAAGCGAAATCGTAGTCATCAAGGGTGAATTCAGGCGAGATATCGGTCACGAGAACTTTCCTTTTGCGAACAATAGACCGTCAGCAACAAGAGCAGCAACGACGGGGGCATAGACAAGGTACTCAGAGTTCCCCCAGTCCGGCCCCAAGTGCATGGCCAAACAAGTATAGGTGAGCACCAAGGGCGCCTTACTCTTGGTGAAACCGACGAAGGGGATCAGCCAAAGCAGATACCAGGGGTAGACGGCTGGAGCGAGAACCCCAAGGCAAAAGAAGAGCCAACAAGCGGCACATGGAAGGGCCACTTTGCGAAGAGCGAAGACTGCAGCCAAAAGCAGCAACAACACGGCGACGAGCTTTTGAGCTAGTTTCCTCTTGGCATCATAGACGTCTGCGCCAGGCATCCAACTCTTGATCAAGCGAAATAACGGCGCGTTGGCTGTCCACCTGCTGCCGTAGTGGCGAAACCCCATGCCGACTTTTTCATCGAATTTGAGTAAGAATGTTCGGTTGCCCTCGTTGTAGGGCATGGCAAATTGGCCATCCTGAGCCATGAGGAAACGCAGAGGCTCTTGCCCCGAATTTGCCATGACCAAGATGTGTTCATCTTCGATCCAGTATTTGCCAGTGTACGAGCCAAGAAATCGACCTTGCCCATCGAATCGTATGGTGGGAAGTTCAGCACTTGGTGACGTTGATCCGAGATCGCAAACGTAGTATTGCCCAAGCAGCATGTCCCAACTCATTGGACCACCGAATTGCAAATCCTCGTGATAAAGAACTTGTTCAGGTCGCAGTTCGTTCTCGGATTTTAGAGCGAATCTGACGGCGGCTTTCCCGGAAGAAGCGATAAGGAGCTGCGAGTCCTGAGCTTCTCCAGAGATCGACTCGCCTTCTTGGAATTCAATGGCAGAAGTTTCCGCCTCGTTTCTTTGCTGGTCTTGCCAAACGCCGGTTTGGACTTGGGGTTCGATTGTGCCGGGACGGAAACACCAAGAAATTGCAGCTATTGCCAAAAGTACGCCAAAAACCGCTCCTCGCCACCCTGATTTACGCAGCAGGGAAAAGGCTACAATGAGGGAAACTACCTTGGTCAAGACCGAAAGTGTAAAGAGAATCCAAGCCACGAAACGACGGTTGTGACTGGCGTAGACCAAAGAGCAAACCAAGAGTGCGACTGCCACGAGATCGACGTGACCACCTCCCAGACCTTCTAAGAGGACGACGGGGTGCCATACATAGACGACACTCCACCGTTTGTCTCTTTGGAGCGCACTCAAGAGCTTGGGCAACATGAAGATTAGCAAGAGGTCAAAGGCCAAAGTCACAATCATCCAGCCTCTCGGACCGGGCGATATCATCGTCGCAATGCCGAACAAACACTCGGCTAAGGGCGGATAAATGGTCGCAATGCTGGCGTTGTTGATTCCTCGGCGCAAATGCCCCAGCGACTCTGAATCCACCATGTCATCAAAAATCGGTGACGCCGGAGAAAACCGATAGGGGTTGCCACCGGCAACAACCACATGGCCTTCAAAGACATAACGGTTGATGTCGTCAGAAGTGAAGAGGGGGTCAGCAACGCAGGTGAAAACTATGTGAGCCAATGCTCCAGCGAGAAGCATGAAACGAATATGCGGATTGTTACTTTCGTCACCGGATTGCCGCCACCACAAGATCGACAAGAAAGCAAAGAGCGGAACACTCCCTGTGACAATGACAAGAGGCAAGGATTGAGCAGTGCCAAACGCGAGAGCCACGGTCAGGAGAAAAAGGCAACCCACTGTGATCTGGGCTTTGTGCATAAAAGGCTCAGTCTGCAGCGACTTCGCGGATGGCGAGCAGTTTTCTGATCAAGGGTCCGAAGTCGTCCAAAAAGAGGGCGTTGTCAGCGTCACTCTTTGCCAACTCAGGAGTTTCGTGGACTTCGAAGAAAAGACCATCGACACCGACGGCAACGGCGGCCTTGGCCAAGTAGGGGACCATGGTTCGGTCGCCACCTGTGCGGCTTCCGTGGCCACCGGGTTGCTGAACACTGTGAGTGGCGTCAAAAATCACCGGGACACCCAAGCGCCGCATGATGGGCAAACCTCGAAAATCGTTGACCAGCGTGTTGTAACCGAAAGAATTGCCACGCTCAGTTAGAGTTATTTTATCGGAGCCTGCTTCTTCGATTTTGCTCACCACGTTCTTCATATCATGGGGCGACAAGAATTGGCCTTTCTTGACGTTGACAATACGGCCGGTCTCGGCGGCTGCCACCAAGAGATCTGTCTGGCGGCAAAGGAAGGCTGGGATCTGGATGATGTCGGCGATCTCAGCTACAGTCGCAACTTGGGAACTCTCGT
>JAJRYU010000794.1 GCA_024275615.1 Planctomycetota bacterium | reverse complement strand
GACGATGATCTTGATTGAGGAAAACCGCTAGGCCATCGCCGCCGCATGTGAGAATGTCCTGGTCGCCGTCGTGATCGATGTCGGCAATGGTGTAGCTATTCGCACCGAAAGGATTCTTGAAGCCCCATTTCTTGGTGTCATCAACGAATTTGCCGTTTTGAAGAGTGAAAATTCTACCGTGGAAAATGAACTCTTGGGAGCCGTCGCCATCTAAGTCATGAGAGGCCGGAGAATCGGATGTGTCTCGCATCAAGAATCGGGTGGGGTTCTTCTCGTTTATGGTCTGCGTTGATGGCACAAAGGAGATCGTCGCAGCCGGAAAATCTGCTTGCGGTGCGTTCATGTCCAAAGTGCGGACGCAGGTAGCGAACTCACCCATGTAATTGTAGATCATCGCTAAAGTCTTTGATTGGTTCGGTTCAGAGTCGGTGTAGAAGAGAAACGTTTTCATCGCTTCCTTAGCCAGCTCCTTGCGGTTCGTCCGGCGCAATGTACTCATGTACAGATTCCAGGCTCCTGCGAAGTGACCTTCCAACTCAATGGCACGTAGCAAGAGGCTTTCCGCTTTTGCCAATTCTGGTGGTCGTTTTTGGAAAAAGAACTTCCCTAAACGGAAAAGGCAATCGGGATGAGCGGGAGCGAGAGACAGTGCTTTCTCATATAGGGCTTGAATCTCTCCAGGGTCACGTCCTAAGAATTCAAGCTCGACAGCCAACGTGTAAGGTGCCTCCACACGGCCCGGGAATTCAGCCATGACTTGGCGCAGCATGGCCTCACATCGTTCTTGTTCCTTGAGACGTGCGTCTCGATCGATGTTCTGGGCATTGAGTAGAGCCACGGCAAGATTGAACCGGGGTACGAACAGCCCATCCGTCCGTTCAACGAGCTCTTCAAACATGGGAATAGCACCGGCGACGTCATCTTGGTCCATATGCAGAATCGCTTGAGCGTTGAGCCGTGACGCGTCCTCCCAGGTCAATGGGGATTGCTGAATCGTCTGTTTCGTATTCTTCTTGTCGCCGTTGCCGCAGGAGAAAAGAACGAAAAGGGAGGCAGCAAGAACAACAAATGCTCTGGAGTGATTCATCTGCGCTCCTTCAAACCTTGTTTTGCTGCTCTGATCATGTGGTCGAGCACTTCGACTTGGCGTGCTGCTGATCCGGTGCCTTGGGGGAACTGGGGCTTCGCCAATTCCCTGTACATTTCTGCGCGATGATGGGCGCGCATATCATGGCCCAAGCGACGCTCTCTTTCTTCTCTCAGGGCGCCTAAGTCGATAGGTGCCACGACAATTCTCTCCCCGGGACCCGGGCTTGCTTCGGCGAGGATTCGACCATCAAAGTCACAGGCCATCGACCCTCCTGGCCACGAAAAGGGCGGGTAGTGGGCAGCACTTGCGCCCTGATTGCAAGCGACAACAAATGCGGTGTTTTCTATAGCTCTGGTTCGATTGATGAGGGTCCACCAATTCATCGGTTCAGTGGTGCCCCAAGGGTCCATGTATGCAGAAATTCTGATCAGGACTTCGGCCCCTTTGAGTGCCAACGTGCGGGTCACTTCAGGGAATAGCCAGTCATAGCACGTGGCGACTCCAAGCCAGCCGAGTTCCGTTTCTGTCACTGGAAGAGCGTCATCGGGATAATCTTCGATGTCGTGGGGACTGGCGTGAACTTCCCAGGGAATCCAAGGGTTCACTTTTCGGTACCTGGATACGGTCTTGCCGTCGGAGTCAATCAGAAGTGTGGTATTGAAGACCACATCTGGCCAACGTTCATCAACCTCAAGGAAACTACCCGTTTGCACATGGACACCAAGATCCTTGGCTTTTTGAGCAATGAGTGCGATCTCCTCATTGTCACTCGGAACCGCCAAGTGGAGCAATAGATCCGGGGCTTCGGCATAGGCCGGTGCCGAATGACCGAATTCTGGAAAGACCACGAGTTTCACGTCGTGAAACGGGCGGTAACCGGCGACAGCTTGCTCCATGAGCCGCATCATGTTCTTGGTATTGAGCCGCATCTCCTCACGGTTCTTCGGGTTCTTTTGGTCTAATTGGCAAAGAG
>JAJRYU010000793.1 GCA_024275615.1 Planctomycetota bacterium | reverse complement strand
ATTTTCGAGGGATGCACATTTTCGAACGATTCGACAGTCGTCGGAGGTGATGGCTCCTGCGGCTTGGTTGGGGCACAACCTGGGTCGAATATGGTTTTTAGGGACTGCGAATTCTCCCAGCACGGCGGCAAGAGTGTCCTTGAGTTTTCCACGGGCTGGAACCCATCCGTGACCGTCGAGGATTGCTATTTTCATGACAATACCGCGGACGTGATCCTCGCGGTCTATGGTGGCCAAATGATGTTCAAGAGAAATCGTTTCACAGACAACGTAACTGGCGGCTCGATCATGTATGCAGCGCAATCGATCGCGGCGCCATTCATCATCGATTCTTGCCTATTTTCCGACAACACAACGACATACAGTATTCTCGGAACTGACTCCTATCCATCAGTGTCTGCAAGACTAATCTTGAGCAACACATCCATTTTGAGAAACATAAGTGGCGCGGCACCATGGAAGCCGATCCGCATTGTCGGCAACACTTTGGTGACCGATTGCATTATTCGGGGCAACAAGGATGCTAACGGCGCCCTCATTACTGATCCCTTCGAACTCCCATTCGCCAACAGCGGCAACAACCTTGTCGCTTGGCAAAACAGCAATATCAAAGGCCAAGCCAACCTTGGCCCGGGAGTAATCGACGTCAACCCCATGTTTGTTGCCGGACAAAGCGGCGATTTTCGCTTGAGGCCAGGCTCTCCCATGATCGATGCGGGCACTTTGAACCCCACATTCACTCAAGGTACAGGCGATGTAAGAGATTGGCCCCGGATTCGAAACGGCCGGGTGGACATGGGAGCCTATGAAGCTCAGAGCTTAGCCCACCATCCTGCTTCTGCAGGAACAGTCGGGGCAGCTGCCGGGGGCCCCTACGACATCTTGAAAATGAACGGCACAAGCGGCGGCATCATGAGGCACCTAGAAGTACCCATTGGCACTTCGTCGACCTTGGAGATGGAGCAACCACCACACCTAACCGCTCCCTTGCAGTTCAGTATCTTCGGTATTCTGGGAGAAGCCAACTTCGACTCCGTCACTAACGTACCTTTAGGTATCGGCGACATGATGTTTGCTCCAGCACCGATGATCCCCTATCTCCACCCAAGTTTCTTCACCTTAGCTTCTAGTGTCGGCCAATTGGGATTCTATGCCCCGCTCTTTTCAGCAACACCACCACCTTGGCCCTCAGGATTTGGTCCGGCCATCCCCTTCCCCCTCAAGATCACCATCCAGGGAATCATCGAAGAGGCCCCAGGCGTTTTCGCCCCAACAAATGCCCTCATCTTCGAAGTCAAATAATCCAGCAACTCCCTTCAACCGCCCCAAGCACATCGCTTTGGGCGGTTTTTCTTTACCCACTCAAAAAAGAACCGTGTGGACTCGTCGATAACCGATGGTCGCACAACGACAAGACTTGGCGCGACGTTACGTTGACAGTGAATCTGGGAAACACATCAACGCAAGGAGAACGGTCAGCTCAGGATTCAGTTTTGACCTGCAACATCCTCAATAAGATGTTTGAGTTCGGCAGGCCCAGAGGCGACGGCGAGTTTGACCGGGTACCGTAAGACTATGTGGGACTAAGCAGGCGGTGAACCGGAATAGACCAGATGTTTCGATCGACGTCTACCTCTTCGATCACATCGCTTCGATTGGCGACGATGCCGCCACGCCATTCGTCGCCAAGTACATCGGCGAGTTTTCGAAGGCCTTTGATGTCGCCAGGATTGAAAGAAATTCGATTCTTGATTTCGATCGCCAAGACGCCGCTGGGAGTCTCTACCATCAAATCGACTTCCAACCCGGATCGTGTTCGATAAAATGAAAGCCCGACGTCACGCCCCATGGTTGACACCCATTTCCAGACTTCTCCCACCACGAGAGTCTCGAAAAGCTCTCCGCTTAGATCACCCCACTGCCGAGTGCCGCTTCTGAGCAATCCTAAGTCAATCCAATAAAGTTTCGGGGACTTCACCACGGCACTTGTCAGATTGCGAGAGTATGGCGGCAAGAGAATGACTTGAAATGATAGGCGCAGGTACTCTAAGTAGCGCCGTGCTGTTGCTGCAGAGATGTGAGCATCCCTAGCGAGGTTGGAGATCGACAACAGACCTCCAGTACGGAGCATGCAGAGCTTCTGCAAATTGGTAAATGGCTCCAGGTCGGACAAGCGCACGAGGTCCGCAAGGTCCCGCTCAAGAAAAGTACTACGATAGGAAGTGAGCCACTGGCGGCGGTCATCTATATTGAGTCGAGGTAGCTCGGGCATACCGCCCCACATCCCAAGATAATCAACAGCGTCCCGGCATTTCGAATCTGAAGCTCCAAGTTTCACCTCAGGCACATTCTTTAGGATGTCTCCGAAGCTCCCGTTGCCGAGAAGATGGTCAAGGAGAGGAAGTTCAAGAGTTTCGCTTGGGCTCGACCCAAGTTCCGAAACCATGAGGGGCCATAGTTGGTAAAGGAATGCTCGGCCAGCCAAGGACTCCCGAATCTCTTTCATGAGCAAGATCTGGGATGACCCAGTTAAGACAGAGAAGTCAATTTCGCCATTGTCATAGGCAAGCTTCACTTTTTCAAAAACGGTCGGATTCTTCTGTGCCTCGTCGAGAATCGCAGCCCCGACAGTGCGCCCCCATGACGCCGAGCGTACCTGCGTAATTTGCTGGCGAACTTCCAAATCATCCAAAGTAAGGTAGTTCAGTCCTGGATAAGACTTGCGCACAAGGGTCGTTTTCCCGGTTTGACGTGCCCCTGTCAAAACCACTAAACGGCGGTCCGACGCAGGAGGCAAGCGACACTGCATCCATCGCTCAAACTGTATATACGTACTCATGGTGATCATATTTACAGGATTATGAGCCGCATGAGAAGCCAATTCACAGGAACTTTCTCACTTTGGCGTTTCGACCTTGGGCCAATTCCGCGTTTGGGCTTCATCTCAGGGTCTCCGAGGATGTTGAGATTCAGACATGCGCGCACCCTATTGCAGCGCATAGAAACCAAGAAATGATCCGGTCCTCAGAAACTGCGGAGTGCGTTCTATCTTATTCCCACTAGATGGTGACATCGTCGTAGCTAGTTTCGACAGATTCCAGACCTAAACCCATGCTATCACGGCGTTTGCTCTAAATGGTGATCGGCAATGCAGGCGTTTTGTGACCAAATGGGAATTCGTCTAGTCTGCAATCTGGAATAAAGCCAAAGACCCAGAATTGTCGATTGGAGAGAAGGGCTTTTGTCTCAATGAACGCCTCCATTGACAACTCTAGGGAAACGGATTCTATGCCTTCATTCATCAAGGGGATCAAACTCACAGAAGTGTTGATCACAATCTCGCTTGCGACCATCATTGTTGTCGTGGCCGTCCCCACTGTTGGCACCTTGAAGGACAACTCCGATGCCAACCAGATTGTCGGAGTGGCCAAGTCCCTCAGCGCCGCCGTTGTTCAATACCGAAAAGATGTGGGAAGCTGCGCCATAGAATTCAGTGCTTCAGCCGACGGAAATTCTTACGTGCATCCGCGGTTTCATCAACTCTCCATGCCCCAGCCCATCCGTGGTTGGAATGGTCCTTACATGGATGCTCCACTGAGCCGCAGTCAAAACCCCTTCGGTGGTTCCATCTATCTGCAGAGCGACTTGGGAGCCACACCAGCAAGCGGTTTCTCCCTGAACGGAATCGCCAACAAGAAGAGCAAAGGCAGCGGACAATTCGTCGTCTTCCACAACGTTCCGAGACGAGTCGCCGAAGAAGTCGACAAGATTCTTGATGAGAATTCGACGAATAGACGACGCTGGCAAGACACGGGGCGTGTTGAATTCGCCCCAGGCGGAGGTGGTTCTCTGTCGATTTGCCTCTTAGATAACGAAGACAAGTGAGAACACGATGAGTCGAATGAACCGAATCAAACAAGCAGTCGTTCAAGGTAGCATTGCCACCAGTATCTTTGTCGTCGTTGCAATCGTCGCGACACCGACAATGGACGAGATCATCGAAGACGGCAAGTCACTCAAAGTTCTGAGGCTCTTCGAACGAGTCAGTGGTGCTTGCACGCGACACTACAAGGATACGGGAAAGGCCGCGACGGAGTATTCCAGTTCTTCTGAATCAGATCGTCACAACCTGAAGATGTATCATCATCTATCAAAAGAGCAATTCTATAGCGGCTGGAACGGCCCCTACATCCAGGTGCCTTTGTCTCAAGCGGACAATCCCTTCGGTGGTGTCGTCCAGATCCATAACAACCTCTCCACTCATCCAGCCTTGGGATTCGAACTTGATGGTGGCGTCCTCGCTCACGAAGACGGCCAATATCTTGTACTCACACAGATTCCGCAAGACGTCGCAGAACGTCTCGATCGCCACTTGGACCAAAAAGGTGACGACAAGACAAGCATGTCACCGGACTGGAAGACAAAAGGCCGTGTGGAATACACAAGTGCCGATGGCGGCACACTCTCTCTCTTTATCCTCAACATCGAAGAGTAGGTCAAACTACCCAGCAAGCTCACTACAGGCCAGCATCACTTTGCGGTCATAGAGCCCAATGGCGCCAAGTATCGCCATGTCGCACATAAGCATGGGAGCGAAAATGGGCGCGCCAAAGACGAAGTT
>JAJRYU010000792.1 GCA_024275615.1 Planctomycetota bacterium | reverse complement strand
CATGCTCCGCGAATGACCTTCATCAGTGAAGGAGGAAAGTGGTCGATGACAACAGCAATGGCCCCGGCTGACTTGATCTTTTGAATCGCTTCTGCCGCCGTTTCGGGGGTCGCCGCCGAATAGGGATAGAGCCTCGTAGCTGAAGGAGTAGGCTTTTTCTCTTGCCAGCCTGTGAGTGCCAAGCGCGCACCTCGAAGGAATTCAGTATCTTCAATCGTTGTCTTAGAGTTTGCAGAGTTGAGAAGGACTCCGATTTGACCTGACAAGGTTTTGGGCGAACCAATAACCAAAAGGACGCCGAAGGCGAGACAGAGTTGCTGCAATTCACATTCCTCAAAATGACGAAGGGTAGGAGAGTCTACTCTATGACACGGGATTTGGCTGACATGGGAAGTTTTCCTGGGATGGGGCAGACCTGTTCGCGATCAACTACGACTCCGACGGGGCTGCCATCTCAGGCCCAAATTGAGCATACGCTGGATAAGCTCGGGGTAGCTCAGGCCGGCCTTCTCCGCAGATTCTGCAAACTCGTCGCGCCAAGCGATTTGGGGATTGGGGTTGGCTTCGAGGACAAATGGTTTGCCGTCTTCTCTTAGTCTCAAATCGATACGAGCGTATCCATTGAGGTCGAGTACGCGGTAGACCCGTTTGCACAGCTTTTGAATCTGCTTCAGAGTCTCTTCGGGAATGCCCTCGGCTTCCGCGCTCATTATTTCCTGCTGTTTTTGGTATTCGATATCGAATTTCACTTTTGCCGTCGCAATCCTGGGGGCGTTCTCAGCCATGTTGCCAAACAAGAGCTCCCAAACTGGGAAGACTTGAAGACGCTTGTTGCCAAGGATTCCGACATAGAGTTCGCGGCCCTTGATAAAGGACTCGGCGATCGCGTCGGTGCCAATCTTCGAATGGACGAAGCGAACCCGCTCAGCAAGCGCTTCGTCGCTCGAAACGATGCTTGCCTGAGAGATCCCCGCTGACGCCTGTTCAATCAGCGATTTGACGATCACCGGGTAAGCCAGTCGTTTTGGTTTTCGAACTCGAATACCACGGCGAAAGACGGCGAAGTCAGGAACTGGAATGCGATGATAGAGGAGAAGTTTCTTCGATAGAGCCTTATCACGTCCCAAGATCAGGCCACGAGGATTACATCCTGTGTAGGGCACACCCAAGAGCTCGAGGTAGCTGACGACGTTCTGGTCGAAGAGGATCTCACCGTCAAATTCATCAAGAAGATTGAAAGCAATGTGGGGATCGAATTCCTCGATGGCCTCTCGAATGGGTGCCAGTTCATTGCTCATGCCGAGTGTTTTTACGTCGTGCCCCAGTTCATTCAGTGTCTTTAGGACGTCATAGTCCATTTTCCAAGGAGCCTTTTCAATTTCGTCCTCGGTAGCTTCCGCCGGTGGAACCAAGCTTTCATGAGTGATCGCCAAAACGCGTAGTTTTCTCATAACGAAAAGTGGTGCCTCCCTTCTTGGACAAAGTTCATTGTCTGGACGGTGAGAAGAACAGTGAAGTCGGAAATAGTCTCTTCTTCATCACCAGGCAGACGCAGCCCGAGCTCCCGACAACGGGCGGCCATGTCATCGACTACCAGCTTGATGGCGTATCGATAGACGCCGGTCCAGCGTCCGACTTTGCCGCCGACCGTGGCGCGGTACTTGCGAATGAATTTTGTCGCGGGAGTCAGCGCCTTGTTGTCTTTTTCGCCGCTGAAAAGACGACGCAGATCCCGGTCGTAGAAACGCGGATAGTCGACGGCATAACGTTCGCGTTTTTCCCGGTAGTGTGCACCCAAGGTCTTTTCAAGTGAATGCAGGGGATCGATCTGCACCACAGTGGAGTTTGGAGGCACTTGATCGCGGATTGACGACATGAGTTCGCTCATGTACTTCAGCTTTCTGATCGCCTTCCAACCTTGGTAGCGTCGACGCCAGGGGAAATTTGGCGTCAACCAAACGGCGAAAGTCTCAGCAAAATCTTCGTCTGGGTGGCTTTGAGCGTACCAGGAGTCCAAATGGAGCACGAAGCTCTTGCTATATGGGCGTGGCGAGTAGGTTTCGGGATAGGGATCGGAAGACTTGCCGAATAACTCTTGGCGCTTGCGCCGCCGATGGAAATTCCAAGCGTGGTCCAAGACGTGACCCATCTCATGGCGAAGAATACGCATACACGACACCTGTGTACCTCCTTCCACTTCGAGCATTTGCGACTTTTCCAGTCGTTCAAGCCGTGGATGTGCTAGGTAAAAGGGAATGGCGATCCCTGGAATTCTGACGGGAGAAAACCACTCGTCAGATAGCCAGCAGTGTTTCGCGACAACTAATCCTCGGCGCTCAACTTCTCGGTAGACACGGTCGACACATCTTTGAGTTTTAGGTTGGACTTGGGTCACTCCCAGCTCGTGCATTGGCAACTCGAGGAGCTGCTCGTCGGACCAGTCCTCCCACTTAAACTTCTTGGCCTTCGGCTTTGATTTCTTTGTCTTTGCATTCATCGAGGCCATTGTCGCAGCTCGACGTCCTTGAGTCCACAGGGAAGCTCGATCGGCACGATCTTACTCTGCGGGAAGCTGAAGAAGATCGCCCATTGTGCTATGAAGGTATCCAGTTCAAGTGTCTGGAAAAGGACTGACCATGACTGTTCTTGAGAATCGATATCGTGTGCTTATGGCGAGTTTCGGAGACTCCCCGAGCGGGAAGGCGTGGCGCCGGCGCTTGGGGAAGTCTCATGAGGCTATTGTCAATGCGCTTGTCCTCAATTTCTCCGCCGATCTGGCGTTGACCCCCAAGGACCTCGACCAGGAACATGTCGGCATGCTGCTGAGAGAGTTGTGGCCTGGGCGTCTTGGCGATCGCTCCCCATGTATCGGAGAGCTGCCCGACTTGGTGCTTGAATTCCTGCTTCACGTCGGCGTCGAAGAAGGCGTCGCACTCGAGTGGGAATGGAGAACTGCAGTCGACAAGTGCCGGGATGAATTTGCCGCGGCCATGAGAAATGGCGATCGTCCTCGATTTGCCGGGCCCAAATTGTTGCCCCATCGGCGCCCGGCTGAAAAGATTGGCCGCAATGATCCTTGCCCTTGTGGGAGTGGCAAAAAATACAAACGATGCTGCGCCAAGAATTAGGGCAACATCGTCCCGAATCGAAACTGTCCCGGACGGCTTACGGAAAGAAAAGTATGGCTCTGCTCAGTCTCAAAGAAATCCGGCAATCGTTCGGCGGCCCGACTCTGCTCGATGGCATCGATCTCCGCATTGAACCAGGGGAGAGGATTGGGCTTATTGGCCGCAACGGTAGCGGCAAATCTACACTTATGAAGATCATTCGTGGGGACCTGGTGCCGGACGCTGGCGAAATCAGTAGGCAGCAGGGCCTCACAATTACCGCCCTAGGTCAAGAAGTTCCCAGTACTTTGACTGGTTCAGTGGGTGATTTTCTCAGGCAAGCGGCGGTCAGCGCCGGGGCTTCCGTTCAATGGGAAATTGAAGAACTCGTTGAGAAGCAGACCAGCAGCCTGAGGTTGCATCCTCAAGACGTGGCCCAATCTCTGTCGGCAGGGTCAAAGCGTCGTTTGCTTCTCGCAGCAGCATTGATTGTGACTCCGGACGTCTTGTTGCTGGACGAACCTACGAACCATCTTGATATCAATGCCATTGGGCGACTTGAAGAGCAACTTCTGCGCTACCGCGGGAGTGTGCTTTTTGTGACCCATGATCGCCATTTCTTGAGCCACCTTGCCACCCGTATTGTCGACCTCGATCGAGGTGAGTTGCGCAGCTACTCCTGCGACTACGCCACGTACTTGACGCGCAAAGAATCTGCGCTCGAAGCGGAACGATCTGAACGCGCTCAATTCGACAAGAAGTTGGCAAAAGAAGAAAGCTGGATTCGCCGAGGCGTTCAAGGGCGGCGGGCCCGCAATATGGGACGAGTGAGAGCGCTTGAAGAAATGCGCGAGCAACGCAGTGAGCGCCGCGAACGAACTGACAAAGTCAAAGCGCGGGTGCATGACGGAGTCGCCAGTGGACGCCTCGTGGTAAAGGCGGAGGGAATCAAGAAAGGTTACGGTGGTGTTCAAGTTATCTCCGATTTTGGCACGACCATCATGCGCGGCGACCGCGTTGGGCTTATTGGGCCCAACGGCGCTGGCAAGACAACGCTTATCAAGATTCTTCTTGGTGAACTGCAACCAGACGAGGGGACCGTTCGACTCGGCACCAATCTCCAGATTGCTCATTTTGACCAACTCCATGGCGAGCTGGATCCGCAGTTGAGCGTCATGGAAAATGTCGGCGAAGGATCGGACATGATCACAGTGAACGGCGAAAGTCGCCATGTCATAGGCTATCTCGGCGATTTCTTGTTTACCCCAGAACAGGTGCGAAGCTCCATAGCGAAACTGTCGGGGGGAGAGAAAAATCGCCTTCAGTTGGCCCGAATTCTAGCGCGCCCCTGCAACATGTTGGTCCTCGATGAACCGACCAATGATCTAGACATGGAGACCTTGGAGATTCTTGAAGATCTTCTTTTCAAGTTTGACGGCACCATTCTTCTTGTCAGCCATGATCGTGCTTTTCTGAACAATGTTGTCACTTCAACCATCGTTTTTGACGACCATGGAACGATCAAGGAGTTCGATGGTGGTTATGACGACTGGCTTCGCCAAACACAGGCCTCAGGGAGTCAGCCAAAATCGGATGGGTCAAGGAAGAAAAAAGATAAACCCAAGAAGGAACGGGCTCGTCGATTGACTTTTAAGGAAAAAGCAGAGCTCAATGAGCTGCCGGAAAAGATCGAGAGCTTGGAGAAACGAAAAGAGTCTCTGCTTGAGCGCATGGCATCTCCGGAGTTCTATCGGCAAGAAGGGGACGTCATTTCCCAAGCGAATAAAGATCTAGAGTTCTTATCTTCCGAGTTGGAACAAGCCGTCGACAGGTGGGCCGAATTGGAGGAGATCGAGGATCAAACGAACTGATCAGGCTCTCAATCGATCCAAAAAAAATCGGAATCTAGTCGCAGTGGCGATTCCCAACCCTTATCTTGGCAGTGTTGTCCCTATTTCGTCTCCTGGAATTCACCCCGTGGACGTCGAATGAATCGTTTGTACTCTATTCTTCTATGTGTCTTAGTTTCTGTGTCCTACTTACCGGCGCAGGATGACGAAGAGCGTCCAGCTTGGGCTCCCAAGACTTCAGCTAAGCCTGGGCAAAAACTTGACAAGAAAAAAGCCAAGGAAGCGCTGAAATCATTCGGTGCTTCATTCAAGAATGCGAAAGATCCTAAGGAGAGGATTGCGGCACTTGGGAGTTTGGAAAAGGCCGGTTGCAACGACATCTTCGCAAAGCCTGTTGGCAAGATTCTCTTGCGAGACAAGGACCTCCATGTGCGCATTGCAGCCGCCCAGTTTCTTGGCCAGCTTGGCCACAAGTCTTCCAAGTCGGTCCTCGTCAAGGTCATACTTGATCGCAAGAATCGCGATGAGATGGAACTTCTGATGGCGGCCGGAAAGTCTCTGGGATTGTGTGGTAAGAAATCGAACTTCAAGAAACTTGAGAACGATTTCGTGCGAGGTAGCTCCCACGTGAAACGAGCCTTGGTCTTATCTTGGGGTTTTTCAAAAGACTGGCACGCCATTGAGCTCTTGGGGCAATGGATTGAAAGGCCAGCGCCTGCCAATCCTTCATCGGCATCGAATCCTCCCGCTTCCTATTGGCAACAGCGCTACCGAGAATGGCGCCAGATTCGCAAACAGGTGGAATGGTCGCTTTGGTCCATTACCGGCAAGGTGTTCTACTCGAAGAAGGAAGTGAAAGCATTCCTCAAGAAGAACCCCAAGCCGCCAAAGAAGAGCAAGAAACGCAAGAAGTCTTAAGTCTCGCCTCGTCAGTTATTCTGTGCTTCCTGCCAGTATCTTCAGGAGATCTGTCACAGTAATAATCCCGCGCAGGTTCTTTTTTTCCAGAATTGGCAGGCAGCCAATGCTATTGCCGCGCATGAGTTCAGCTGCTTCATGGAGCGACGTGGACGTCTCCGCTGTGACGATATCTTTGACCATGAATTCTGAGACGGTCTTGTCTGCTCTGAGTTCATCGCCGTGTGGGCCGCCCAAGTCTCTTGAAGAAACGATGCCGACAATACCCTCATCGCCAATGACGATGAGATGGTGACACTGTTTCATTTTCATGAGTTGGAAAGCACCTTGAGCGCTTTCCTTGGCATTCGTCGTCACGATGTCTGTCTTCATGATGCTTTCAAGGCGCATGGAATCGGATCTCCTTGGCTTTAGTCAAAGACTTGGTTTGACCACGGGCACTGCGAATCGAGTGCCGCAACAAGAAAATTGCGGCCTCTTTACGGGTCAGATTGAAAAATTCTTCTCTCGACGGTCTTGTGACTGTCCGTCTCTTGGCCAGTGTAACAAAGTGCCTCACTCGCTCTATTCCTCTTGGCGTTCCCGTGGCCCCTTGATTCGCAAGGGGCGAGGATTTCTTTTTCTAACACCGACCGTGTATTTTTCCCCACCGGTTTCTTGGCCGGGGCATATTCCTCAGGGCTAGATGGCCTGAATCGATCAAGACTCCCCAACGCGAGGACGTTTCATTTCACAGGTCTTGTCATCCCAATTCTCCGGGGGAGCGTTCGGAGAGGTCATGATTACGGTGAGATCGGGATTGCTTGCCAACACGGTTCTCACGCGTTCAGCTTGGGACTCGTCTAGTTCGGCAAAAGGCTCGTCAAGAAGAATGATACTGGGATCCAGTACTAAGGCTCTGGCAAGCGCGATTCTCTGTCGTTCTCCGCCTGAGACTGTATTCAAGGCATGATTCATCAGGGGCGCCAAGTCGAGAGATTCGATGATGGCTTCGACGCGACGATTCTGCTCGATCT
>JAJRYU010000791.1 GCA_024275615.1 Planctomycetota bacterium | reverse complement strand
CGAGGAATTGACCTTCAACTATCAGGAATCTCCTCTTCGCCGAATTCGTCGAACATTCGAATTCCCATCCTTGTCAAGGCCCGGCGTTTTCATCATCGACTTTATCGGCAATGGTATTTCAAGTCGAGCTGTCATTGCCAAAGGGCACCTGAGGTTCACGGAACGCCTGGGCTCCGCTGGCCATGTATTCCGTATCTTGGACGACTCTGGAAACTTGTTGAAAGAATCATCAATTCAGTTTGGCCAGAAGAAGTACATTGCTGACAAAGACGGTGAGATATTCATCCCCTACTCGACCAAACCGAAAACAAAGTCCATCGTCCTGCTTGCCAAGGGTCGAGCAACCTTGGCCACGTTCAGGCACAAGAGCGAGAACTACGAATTGCTCGCCCCAGCCTTCATCCGTCGAGAATCACTTATCGGTGGTGCCTCTGCCAAGATCATCATTCGGCCATCTCTTCTCATCAACAACCAAGTCGCTGGAATCGACCTTCTGAAAGACGCTGTCCTTGTAGTGACGTCCACCGACCTCTTCGGCGTTTCGTCTTCCAAGGAAATTCGTGGTGTCAAATTTGAACAGAATCGGGAGTTCGTCCACGCGTTCCGCGTGCCCATGAACCTGCAGACTCTCACAGTTCGCCTTCGCGGTGTGGTCACCAGCGTGTCGGCACAAAAGGACATTGCTCTCAACGCCCAACCTGTCAAATTTCAAGCCAACCTCATTGACAATACCGAAGAAACGGCGAGCCCCTATCTTGCAAAGACTGAAGACGGATTCGAATTGAGAGTCCTCGGTAGAAATGGCGAAGCAGTCGCCAATTCCCCGATATCGCTTGTCTTGACTGACGGACGTTTTCGTGCCCCATTTACGACCCAAGTGAAGACAAACAAGGACGGTGTGGTTGACCTTGGCAAATTGACGGGCATTGTCTCTCTCAGCACCAAATCTCTACAGAAACAATCAAGATCTTGGGAGCTTCGCGGTTCAGATGTGGTCATGCCAGGCACCATCCAGGCCGCTTCAGGAGAGACGATTCGCCTGCCCTATTTGGGTTCTTCAGAAGTCGCGGATCGTGATTCCTTTGCTCTCTTCCAAATCGGGGATTCGACCAAAATTCATGATCGATTCACTCACATCGCCCTCAAGGAAGGCTTCATCGAATTGAGGACTTTAGAACCTGGCGACTACGAACTACTTCTGAAAAACACGGCGAGAACAATCAAGATTTCTGTGGTAGGTGGAAAACGTGACCATGGCTGGGTCAGTAGCAAGAGAAGGATGCTGCAGTTGAATCACTCACAGCCTCTCACAATAAGCCACTTATCCATCGACGCCGATCAACTCGTCATCCATTGCCAAAACCCATCCCGAGACACGCGTGTCCATGTTTTTGCCAGCCACTTCTGGCCAGCAAACAACCCATTTCTGCGGATCAAAATGCGCCCCGCACCGAAACCAGGAAGTAAGCAAGTCGCCTATTCGCGCACTTCCTACCATAGTGGCCGCATCTTGGGAGATGAATCCCGCTACATCTTGGAACGTCGATTCGCGCAGAAGTTTCCCGGCAATATGCTGACGCGCCCAGAGATCATCCTCAATCCCTGGGCCATCGAAGAAGCCAACGACATTCAATCACCGGGAGGCGGCGGTGGCGGTAGCTATCGTGGCGGCAAACGATCGAGAGCTGCCGGTGGAGCGAGCCCATCTGGGAACAACACAAGATCCTCCATGGACCCAGGCGCATTCGCTAATCTGGACTTTCTCGGTGAAAAGCCTCATGTACTCGCCAATCT
>JAJRYU010000790.1 GCA_024275615.1 Planctomycetota bacterium | reverse complement strand
CATGAAAGAGAATGAGCTCGATGCCTTCGGAGCCCACCAACTCAGCCAACTCGACCTGTGCCTATTGCAATGCCCACCGGGACATGGCGAGCCCCGCGCCTTTTTTCTTGGCAAACGGAGACACAAAAGAACGTGAATCCTGCACACATGTCAGTGCGACATCAAGACGATGATGTGGAACGGATCAGTTGACACCTGTTCGTCGGCTTGGCGCGAGCCAATGTTTCATGAGGAATGAGATCGCCTTGCTTCTCCAAGTCCGGCTACCACCAGGTGGGAAAACTCGGTCCAGACCACAAATGCATCCGTCGACGGCAGCCTGAGTGAAAAGTGGCTCGAAAGAGAACAATATTCGGTTCCTGAGAGCACTATCCATCGCTGAGACAAGACATAAACAACTACGATTAAGACACATAGAACGCGGCGAGTAAATCCGTAATTGTATTCCGGATTTACACCTGACACACTGACTCCATGATACCTCGTACCATGGAAACCCACATCCTAAACACCGCAAGAAAGTTCCCGGTGGTAACCGTGACCGGCCCTCGCCAATCCGGGAAGACGACATTGTGCAAGAAACTATTCCCAGATAAGCCTTACGTTTCCTTGGAAGAGCCAGACGTTCGGGCAAGGGCAGTGGACGATCCAAGAGGTTTCTTAGATGACTTAAGAAAGGGCTGTATCCTTGACGAAGTCCAAAGAACGCCCGATCTTCTTTCCTACCTTCAAAGTATGGTTGACGAAGACCAAAGCCCTGGCCGTTTCATCTTGACTGGATCACAGAACCTCAACCTGATCGCTTCGATCTCATAGTCTCTCGCCGGCCGTACGGCAATTTGCCATTTGTTACCCCTTTCACTTGAAGAAATACCCCAGATCGGTGATTTGTGGGAAACTATTTTTTGCGGCGGCTATCCACGGATTCACAGCTCATCTGTTGAACCTCAAGAATGGATCTCTTCTTACGTTCAAACTTACATCGAGCGAGATGTGCGAGAGGTCCTCAATGTCGGAGACCTGTCTTCATTCCAAACTTTCATGGAGCTTTGTGCTGGGCGCACAGGGCAAATTCTCAACCTGACGAGTCTTGGAAGCGACTGCGGAATCAATCAGAAAACAGCCAAGTCTTGGCTTTCGGTGTTAGAAACCAGCTTCCTTGCGTTTCGCCTAAGACCATTCCTTCACAACCTTGGAAAACGCTGGATAAAATCGCCAAAGTTACACTTCTTCGATTCTGGCCTCGTATGTTTCTTGCTGGGAATTCGCAATCCACAACAGCTTTTCACCCATCCTTTGCGAGGAGCGATCTTCGAAACCTGGGTCGTTTCTGAATGCTACAAATCTCAAGTTAATCGGGGAATCAATCCCGATCTTTACCACTGGCGCGACGCAAAAGGGAATGAGGTCGACCTCGTTGGGTTGAGCAGTAGCCACGCAGTCATTGTCGAGGCCAAATCCGGTAAGACAATGGCCACCGACTTCCTTCAACCCCTCGATTACTTCTCGCATCTTCTGGACACAAAAGACGACCTGGTCAACAGCTCGTCCAAGTTCTTGGTCTACGGAGGCAACGAAGAAATCCAGCACCGGGATACTCAAGTACTTCCTTGGTCCAAATTGCAGGGACTATTCTCAGATCTCATTTGACACGGAACACGCCAAGCGAGTGGCATGTTCCTACCCACATGGGGGACGGCGTTCAGATCGCAGGGGACTAAGCGAAATAGACGCCGAGCGACAATACGCTCGGGCCCCGCTCCGTACCAGCCATCCTCTGAATCATCCTGGCTGTGAAGCCAATTGAGTAACGTACCATGGAGAAACTCCATCGCCCCCTGAGTCCAGATTATTTCGCGCCCTTCGCTCCCTTAACTCAGGCGACAACTACCCTGACATCAGGGGAGCGTGACTGCCGTTTTAGTAGCGTGGTTCGAATACTTACGCTGACGGCCGGGCTTTCGTAGCTCTTGGCAAGCTTGGCTGGAGCGATTTCGATCGTGGCGACATTGAACCTTTGGCAAGACGTGCGCTCCTGGACGAAACTGCGAAGTTCCTGAGTGGCGGTCTTACCGGAGAGTTCAAGCAACAGATCGACCAACCCTGGTATGCGCTGGCCGCTGGTCTTTTTCTGGAAGGACACGCCTCGTATGCAAAGACTCTCAATCCCAACCTATTGGCCTTGTCTAAGGAGGCTAGGTGGATTCAAACTCGGGCGGCGGCTGCAATCGGCTTAGGCCTTAGCTCTTCAAAGCAGTCTCGAGTGTTCTTGCGCAAGAAACTAGGAGACGAAAAGTCTCCCATGGTACGAGGCTACCTGGCGGAGGCCTTGGGTCTTCTCGGTGACAAGTTGGCAATCGAGCAATGTCAAGAATTGGCCTTCGAATCCAAGAGCGAGTTCTTACGTTTTCAAGGTGTCACCGCCTTAGCAGCCATGGGTGATTTCAAGATGGTGCCGCGCTTGATGCAGGCCCTCGGAAAGAGCAAGTCAGCCACGGTTCGAGTTGGCTTGACGCGCGCCATTAGCCACATTGGCGATCGTCGCACCCTTGCTGGTCTATTCGAATTGGCGAACGACCCGAAGAAGAGCCAAGATTGCCGCATCAGAGCTATCACGGCCATGGGTGTCGTGACGCGCCTGGAGGCGTCCCCTTGGGTCTTGCCAATACGTCAGTCGATTAATCCGACAGCCATGACTCCAACCTTGGTCCTCATTGCGAACCTCCTCTGAGCCACACTGTCTGAAAGAGGCCCACTGCCCAGTGCCCAGTGGCCAGTGGGCTCATTACCATGAAGATCACTTCGGATCATGGCACAAGAAGCATAGCAAGCCCATTCGACCCTTCGATCACAGGAGCTGTTTGGTAGAATTGGATAAAGACATAGCTACCAGCAAGAAGAGGACTCTGCCGCGAGATGTTTGGCGCTGCAAACTCCCCCAGAAGGTCGAAGCCAAAGGCGCCGGAATCGACAAGGTTGTTGACATCGATTGCGATCAGAAGCGGAAATCCGAAAATGAGGATCTCTGCTGGCGCAAAACTCACGCCGAAGAGTCCCTGACCTCCCGGAAGAGCACCCGTGCAGGTTAGAGTACCCGTCGGAGAATTGGCCATGCCGCCATCTGGAGTCCAATATTGATACAAGGATGTGGATCCCAAGGCTGAAGAATAGTACAGGATCGGCGGCGCGGATAGAAAAACAAGCGCACTGCCCGAACCTGGGCCATTATTGCTATCAGCCAAAGCCCCGGCAAGAACGTCAAAGTAACCATCACCGTTTGTATCGCCCGCCCCGCTCACGGTCCAGCGAAGGCTGTCTCCAGCGGAGTCACCAAAAAGTGTGTCAATGACACTGCCATCAAGACCCGAGAAAACCCGAGCACTTCCTGACCCCGACCCGAAGTTGTCATCCGCCGGCGCACCGACGATGACATCCGCAATACTGTCACCATTAACGTCACCAGCCCCACTGACCGACCAACCGAAATGGTCATTTGTAGAATCGCCAGTGAAAGTCTGGAGAATACCACCAGTTGACCCAGAAAAAATCCAAGCGGCGCCCGAATCAGTGCCATTACTGTCGACGGTGGGAGCACCAACAAGAACATCGGCGAATCCGTCACCATCGACGTCGCCAGCCCCACTGACGGAATATCCAAGTTGGTCGGCGAATGAACCGCCATTGAGCGTGAGGAGAATAGTGCCGTCGAACCCAGAATACACCCTAGCACTGCCAGCGAACGAGGTTCCCGTACTGTCGTCGGCAGGCGCGCCGGCAACGACATCATCAAAGCCATCGCCGTTGACATCACCGGCACCACTCACTGAAAACCCGCGTAGGTCGTCGGCCGAATCGCCGTTGAATGTATAAAGAACACTACCGTCGATCCCTGAAAAAACCCGCACGCTCCCGGAGTCTGTTCCAGCGTTATCATCTCTCCAGAT
>JAJRYU010000789.1 GCA_024275615.1 Planctomycetota bacterium | reverse complement strand
TCGATGCCGCGGGCAACCAGAAAGCTGTCACTGCCAAAGCCAATGAGCCACTGAAGGTTCATCTCCCTCCAGGCGAAACTGTTCGTTTGCGGTCGGGCGATCCGACTTGGTGGTCCCCCGAAATCGAATTGTCAAACGAGGCCGCGATAGCGACAATCCACCTTTTCCCGGCAGCCGCAGTGAGCGGAAGAATCGTAAGTGAAGGTGGAAAACCGGCAGGCTCCGTGGGTCTGCGTTTCGTGTCAACGGACCAGGATCTTCGCAAGCTGCTGGCGAGCGGGGATGCCGCCAACGAAAAAGCCGATAGCCGCGTAGCATTTGGCCACTCTCAGTGCCATATGGTCGCGGACGACCGGTTCGAGTGCAAGATGCCAGCTGGCGTTTACCATATCAAGATACACACTGAAGAGTTAACCGGAAGGTTTATTTGGGATCTTGTCGCTACTCCCACTAGGAAGGTAGATCTGGGTGATGTTCGATTCTACCCGTCGGCAACGTTCATCGGGAGGATTCTGACGGCTGACGCGCAGGAGTTGCCTTCCGATTGTAGTGTTTTCATGCTCCCCGAGGGAATGAGAATCGAAGATGCTCCTGAGCATTCAATGAACCACTCGATGCTCTCAGAGGGAGGATTTTTCCAGAACAAGGACCTACTTGAGGGTTCATTCACTCTTCACGCCTCCTGTTTGGGCTATGCCGAAACTCAAGTCCACCGGATTAACATAGCCCGAGGAAAGGACATCTTACTCAACGACCCAGTCATTCTTTCGCCGTCCTTCACCATCGAAGGCAACATTTCTCCAAGTTTGACGCCCGATGGAGACCGATGGGAGGTCGTTCTCGTCGATCAAGACAAGAGACGCCGGCTCCAATTGAGTGCGGAGGCTGATGATTTCGGGTTTTGGAAGATTGACGACCTTCAATACGGCAGGTATGAGTCCTACGTGCAGAGCGTTTCGGAATCCTCGCCAGTAAAGGTCAGAGGTGGGGAAATCGAAGCTCACCCCGAATCTCCACCTGTCCTGATCGATCTCGATATCATTACCGTTGAAGGGGTCGTCACTTTTGGAGACAAGCCAATCAAGGCAACGATTGTCTTCGGAAGCTCATCTAACCCGGACTTTACAAGGCGGTTCGCCAGAGTTCAGTCAGACGAGGATGGGCTTTTCAGCACATGGCTTGCTGATGCCGATTGGATCGAGAACGTTCAATGGCCATGGCCAGTCATTGTCGATGCGGACGAGCCACAACTTCACCTGGAAAGGTACGTCGGGATTGAAAAACCGAAAAGACGAGGAGATCCAGCACGGATCGAGATCCGGATTCCAGGGACGCTGCTCAAGGGTCGTGTCGTTGACGAACACGACCAGCCGGTGCCTCGGGCCAAAATTCTCGCAGAGGCAACAAAGGCCCGGACCAATGAGAACCCAACAATGTTCCTCCCAACGGGCACGTCCATTTCCGGTGATTCCCCGGTGCTCTCCGATGACAGCGGGGAATTTGAGCTTCTCGGGCTGCCCGAGGGAGAAATCCGAATCCACGCCAAGGACGATACTGGCCGAGAGTCTGAATCAATGGCGGTGCAATTGAGCGAAGACGTCGACGGCCCAGAAGTGACGCTGAAGCTCGAACAGATGCAAGACATC
>JAJRYU010000788.1 GCA_024275615.1 Planctomycetota bacterium | reverse complement strand
CGGACGTAGTCCCAATGTTCATCGCTGTATCTGGCCTTAAGTCCCGCAGCGATTTCCTCTGGGGTCCACGAAGGGGTCGTAGTCTCCACTTTCGCTGGCAGCTCGGGCAAATGAAAGTAGTTGGCCCGGACCCTTCCGATGGTGCAGCCGAAGTCGAATGCGGACTTCACATAGCTGTAGTAGTCCCGAACGGTGTTCGCGGAGAATGACGAGCCATCCGGCTTCAGTAGCTTTCGCTCGAGGTGGTCCAGAAGCCCAGTTGCGTGGGAGACCTCAACTTTGCGAAGTGGAAGGTCGCCGAAGAGCTCGACGAACAGATCAAAGACCTTCTGCTTCTTGTCCTTCGTTCTTTTGCCATTCTTGCGGCCCTTTGTGGCCAAGAAGTCCGCAAAAAGCTGGCTCACGGTTGTGCCCATCTCACGGTTCTTCTCCAAGTCATCCACAGCCTTGAGGAGGCCACGTTCGACAAGCCGCTTCAGGACTCTGGCATCGTTTTCAACGATCTCTCCCGCCCTACCGGATGGTTCGAGGCCGTAGGCTCGGAGCCGTTTCTTTGAGACGTGGACGGTTTTCCATTTACCCGGTGAGCGCGGATCACGTACAGCGAACTGGAAGTAGACCTTCCCGTCCTTTGTTCGGCCGCACACATCCTTCTTTTGCTTAACTTGACGCATCGACGAGTCCTCCATGAGTAGTGTGGGAGGAAATCGCCGCTACAAACTTCAACTGTTGAAGTTCTTTGTGGAAACTGTTGTGGAAAAGCCTGAAGGCAGCACCAAAGAGAAAAGCCCTCGGTGCGTATTTCCAACGCAGCCAAGGGCTTAAAGTAGTGGGCGATACAAGACTTGAACTTGTGACCTCGTCGGTGTGAACGACGCGCTCTAGCCAGCTGAGCTAATCGCCCTGGCTGCGGGAATATAGGGAGGGGGTTGGGAGGAGTCAAGGTTTGGCTGGAAGTATTTGTGGGGAAAGGGGTTGGATGTCGGTTGCTGGGGCTAGGTGTTGGTGAAAGACGGAGAGGATTGGGGTGTGGAAGCTTGATTGGGGGCGATCTTGGCAATTATGGGAGGGATATGCGGCCTGGGTTCGTCCTTGGAAGCGAACAAGGAGCCACATATGGACATGCGACGTGTTGTTTGGGTTGGGATCTTGGGTGCCCTAGTTGGCCTTTCCTCTTCGATCGAGGTGAGTGCCCAGACGTCCAGGCCTACACGAATTAAGAAAGCGACTAAGAAGGCGCTGAAGACCGAGAGGATTCGCGGGCTTGACTGGCACTCCAGCCTTGAAGCGGCCATGGCCGCCAATCGCAAGAGCAAAGGCAAAAGACGCCCGATCTTCTTCTTGCGGATGTTGGGCGAAATGAAGGGCAAGACCTGAAGTGCGGCCCATGCCTTGAGAACCGGGCCGTTCTCAAAAAAGACCGTCAAAGCCATATTGAGTCGCAACTTCCGTTTGGCATGGATCAACTTGGAAGGAGAAGCGACGGCTGGGTCGTCCTTTGCTCACGAGCCAGATTCCAATCCTGTTACCTGTCTGAGAGGTAACGGTGAGCACAATGTTCAGATGTTGATGACAACAGCCGATGGCAAGCTGCTCAACGCCATTGCTGGCTACGCATCAGAGAAAGTGCTTCTTGAAGAGTTGGCCTTGGCACTTGATCTTGATGCCAAGATCAACGGCAAGAAGCTGCGACTTCAAAGGAGGCTGGTTGTGGCAGCCCACAAGAAACGTTTGGCCGATGTTCAGCAAATGGAATTCGAAGGCGTGCTTGGTCAGTTGACTGAAGGACGTTTGGTAGCAGATCGCAAGTACTGCCGGGATCACGCTCTGATGGACTCACGTTGCTTCAGAACTGGAGACATGGTCGGTAACGCCGCGACATTCTTTGGCAGTTCCAACGGCAACGCGCCGAAGGGACGAATCGGCAAGATTCGCGACGAGATTCACGGCAAGTTTCTGGATGAACTGCTGAAAAGAGATCGGCAGCGCAGAAAAAGGGCGAAAATGAATAAAAAGCCAAGAACTGACCTCGTGGAAATCTGATTTGGCTCGCTGGAGAGCGCAATGGCTACTATTCTGGTGCAAGGTGGTTTCTCAAAATTCGGAGTTTGTCCTTCATGGACCCGCAAGCAGGCCAAAAAATCGTAGGTGGCAAGGCGCAAGATCGCCCGATGATGAAGATCGATGATGACGTCATCTTGGGTCTTTTGCGTCGGGGTGATTTTCGGGCCATCGATTTGCTGGCAAAAAACTACGGCGGCAGGATTTTGGGATTCGTGGAACAGATCCTGCAAGACTCTGCAGCCTCAGAAGACATCTGCCATGACGTTTTCGTCAAGCTCTTTGAACGGCATGTTGATTGCCGTGATGTGCGGGCATTTTCGACTTGGATTTTTCGCATTGCCAGAAACCTGGCATTGGATCGGCTGCGTAGAAATGAGATACATCGGCGTGTTCTTAAGAACTTAGAGACGGACCAGATTCAGGGCGGCGGACGCCGCCCGCATCGCGAAGCCGCTCCCGGTCCCTTGGAGGTCATGGAACGCGCTGAGTTGCAATCCAAGTTTGATGACGCCCTCCTTTGCCTTCCTGAACATTTTCGCACGATTTTCATTCTGCGTGAGCGGGAAGAAATGAGCTATTCCCAAATCGCTTCAGTTTGCAATATCACTGAGAAAACGGTCTCCACCCGTTTGTTCCGCGCCAGAAACGAACTGCGCGAACTCTTACGTCCCTACCTTGAGGGCAAGACGAAAGGAGGACAATAGATATGACGTCCTCTGCACCTAAGACTCCCCAAAGCTGTATTAGATTCCAGCCCTTGATCGATCAGATGATTGACGGCGAACTGGAGTCTTCGAGAACCGTAGGGCTGCAAGAGCATCTTCGTTCGTGCCCAAACTGCCGGCGTGTCCGCAAAGACATCCTGCGTCTGCGAGGGTTAGCAACAAGCCGCCCCACCCCAGAATTGGAGATCGACTTTGTCTCTCAAGTGAAGGACACGCTTTTTGCCGGGAGCACGCCTCAACTCACACCCCAACTGCCGCGTACTCGCAGAAAAAGAGAACCGAAATTTGCCAATCTCGCCGTGTACGCTGCCATGCTCATGATTGGTTGTTTCTTTGCCTTCGGCGCCTATCGTTTCGGCAGAATGCATGAATCCCAAGACACAAACAGTGTGCGGCACAGCCTCGGTTCCAATTCCGGTGGGCAGAACAAAGTGGTTGCTGGCATTCGTGATGCGGTGAAGAAGGCCGCACCAGAGGGCCCTCAAGTCGCCAATCCCAAACATGTGGCCATGATGGACGTCGACTCTGAACTACCCAAAGAGCCGGTAGCCAAGAAAACCGATTCTTTGCCAGGGACGGTTGGAGCAGGCAAGACACCATTACTGGACGCCGCCATGGCGAAGACACGCAAGGAAGATGATCTTGCTGCAGAGCCGAAGAGGTATGATGAGGATGACGATCTTTTCGACAGTGGCATTCCGACGGAAGACGTGATTCTGAGTAGCCAAGCACGGCGAGTCTTTGAAAGCTGTGACATCATGGAAGCGGTGAAAAAGAAAGTCTCGGCGAAGATGCCAACCGTGGAAGGAGGCATGCTTCATGCGTCGCCGCTTATCTTGAAGTTGACCGAATCGACGTTGGACCTTGAACGCTTGCTCAAGAAAGGCCTGATCACACCGGGCAGCAGGTTCGTTGTTCCTGAAGACATGAACATCGTTTTTGAAATTCAAGGTGAGGGCGTTCATTTTCGGATCGAAGTGGATCGCCTGAAAGACAAAGCACCTCGCATCAATATTGTTGATGTTTCTAAGTCTGGGGAAAAGACAAAGAGTGGGACGAAGAGATCCGCAGTGAGGAAGTTGAAGCTTCGGTAGCTTGGGGCTAGGTGGAAGAATGGGGAAAGGAAGAAGAATGCCGACGGGACGTCGGCGTTTCCTACGCGGGGGCCCGGCGATTAGAGGTGTTTGGGGCCGGGGTGAATGGCTACGTAGCTACGGCCGGCGCCAATGTTGCAGGGCAGAAGGTAGCCAGCAGCAACAGCTGTCTCCGCCAGTTTTCTGAGCCGGTGGCTTGAGTAGTTAAATTTGCGAGCACAAGTTTTCTCAGGTGCCTCGCCTTTGCTCCACAGCCAATTGAGTAACTTCTGGCCATCAGCGTCTAAGCCGCGATCGCCCTTGTTGCGGCGGCGGAGCTTGGTGGCAATCTTGACAACATCACGAGCCACAGGCCGCGTCTCCTTGCCAACACGAAAATAGGCAACGTTTCTGCCATCGCAATCGACGTGCGTGATCAGCGGAAAGTCATTGACTTCAACTTTGGCGATGACGATGTCCTTGAGATCGTGGCGCACGGTTTCAATAGAAATGCTAGGTCGTGGGTCGCAATACTCCAAAGCCAATTCCAAGACACCGATTTCTTTCTTGGGGTCCGCAGCGCCGACGATATTGCCACCGTCATCTACACCAACCACAAGGTTGCCACCAGCAGCGTTGGCAAAAGACGCGATCACGCGGCCAATCTTCCACGGAATAGGGCAAGTGACCTTGAATTCCAAGGTCGCCGACTCCCCACCCCTCATGATGGCTTTCAAATTGGCCATGCCGTTCTTGTATTAACTCCAATTGGTCTTTGCGCGTCTCTAACAGCCTATGTGTATCAAAGCGTCGGCAGTGACCAAACTCTTCGTCTTCCCGGGGGCATAGAATGAGACTCACCAAAGGAGCTTCCTATGCATGCAGCACGCTATTTGAAGGCGATCACCGGCCTGATCGCCTCGTTTGAAAACCAAGAGCTGGAGGCCGTCCACCAAGCGGCGAAAATCGCCGCTGATGCGGTCTTGGCAGGAGCGCGCCTACATCACTTTGACACGGGTCACATGAAACAAGAGCCCATTCGTCGGGCTGGTGGACTCTTGGGGCTCCATCACTTGGAAATGCGCTTGGAAGTCGATCACATCTTGCCCGCTGGACGCAAGGCGAAGCTCACAACCATGGAGCAGCAATACTTCTACGACCGAGAGGAACTTGCAGATTTGCTCTTGGAGAAGAGTCACGTCGAGGCTGGCGACGTTTTGATTCAGGTGTCCAACTCGGGTAAGGAGCCGTTTACCGTCGGAGTGGGAGCCGGTGCCAAGAAGCGAGGTCTTAAGTTGGTGGTGTTGACGTCCATGGAGTTCTCCAAGGCGGTCGAGTCAAAACACTCGAGCGGAAAGAAGCTGTTTGAAATTGCCGATGCCGTGATTGACTTGAGAGCTCCCATGGGCGACGCCGTCTTTGATATTCCGGGGATTGGAACACCGGTTGGTGCCACATCCGGCGTGATGACGGCCGTGGCCTTGTGGGCCTTGATGAGTGAGATCACCGGGATTCTGGCTGATGCAGGACAGCCGCCAGCCGTCTACCGCAGCGTCAATCTGCCAGGTGGGTTCGAATTCAATCGGGGGCAGCAAGAGTTGTATGAGGAGAGAGGGTTTTAGGAAGAGAAGTCAAGGGCCGCGCAAAGCTTCTCGACGGTCGGCGGCTCTTTGTTGAAGCCAAGATGCCGGACTGACGTTCAGCGCTCCTCGTGATGGGCGGCGATACCCAAAAACTCTTGCGGCGCGAGCGGGAGCGCTCCCGGTGGGGGGCTCGGTGATGGAGGCGATGCCCGAGGGTTCTCTTGAATGGGCTGGGGATTTGAGCAAAAAATCGCCCCCGTACTTGGATTGTACGGGGGCGAAAAGACACCATGCCGGTTGCTGCGTGGAGAATACTACCAGTCCCAGGTCCAAAGGGCGTTGGCACAACTGTAGGCCTGACCCCAAAGCGCAATGTTGGACATGATTTTCGTTTCCGAATTCGGAAAGTTCATCATTCTGAAGGCGATAGGATCGAACGTGCTGGGGTCATTGTAGTTGTGAGGATTGAGGGAATTCCACTCAAGTCCTTGATGATAACGAGTTACCGATTGATAAAGCGAACGGGACGCTGCCATGTAAGTTGGGTCAAAGAAAACCACACTTGACCACGCCAGGGCTTGAGACGTGACCCATGTGTGATGAACACTTGGATTTTGACGGTAAGCTT
>JAJRYU010000787.1 GCA_024275615.1 Planctomycetota bacterium | reverse complement strand
GAGGGCGATAGGCAGCATGGTTGTAGGTGCCAACAAACAGCCCTTTGAGCCGCCCGTCAGGATCATGCTTCCTGCGAATTCTGCCGAAGGCGGTGCTTCCTTGACGGAGATAGATCGTCAACTTTTTCTTCGCATTGCGCTGCGACACACGCCATCGCCGGGGCTCTGGGCTCTCAAACGAAGGGTGACTCACAACAACGACGTTCTCTCCAGAAGTCACGCCCCGAACAAAAAAGTGCCCGCCAACACCGGATAAAGCGCTAACCCCCAACTTGCTGGGAAACTGTGCATTCGAACCATGTCTTGCGCGGCTTCTAAATGAATAGAACGCTGTGCTCCATCGCTGTAAGGACCCGAGCACCCCAGTCCCGGAAATGATCTTGATATGAGCGCCCGCGACCGGGCGTCCGGTCTGCGAATCTACAATTTGACCAGAGACAACGCGAGTGTCCGCTGAACGGACTTGGGCAGACAAGCCCCGCCTTACCCTGAGCCCCCGTTTACGAAATCTCTTCCGTCCTTTCTCGCAAATCACCGGCGATTGACTGCCATGCCTCACAAGAAACACACCGCGTCCGGAGTCGAAACAATGAAAGAGCCCCTGAGCGTCTGTCAATCCTATGGGGATGGGTTCGAACAAAGGGGCCTTCTTGTCCGAACTCATCCACAGAACGACTGCCCTGTGAACAGGGTTGTCTTCTTCGTCAACGACCAAAATCGTTTGACGATGAATCACATTCCCAGGATTTTTCGTCGAGAAAGAGAAACTCGCTCGTGCGTTTGGCTCCACAACAACTCTCCCAGCGACAATGCCGCCGATCACCACAAGCCAGGTGACGGCGGGAATCTTGCCAAAACTTGCCCTATGGTCGACAGGATCTGCTAGGGCACGATGTGTATTGAATACGGGATCGATACCTCGCAAAGGTGAGATGTGGATCGGAAAGCTGATCGTTGGCCCCCTTCTCTTCAGACGCCGTCTCACGTAGTCATCCAAAATCACCGACACAGAAAGCGAACCACTTTGATTGACCAAAAGTGGCACATCCTCTGGATTCTTTGGAGTGTTCCGTTTCTTGCTCGATGTATTCGCCTTTGATGCCTTCCTTTTTATCTTGGCAACGGGCTCCGTGATGGCTCGTTTGATCTTGGTTCTCGCGGGAAGATCACCCGACTCAAACACCGGGTGAAGTTCGTCGGTGGGCGTGTCTTCAACCATGGCGACGTCCAAGTGATCCGTGCCAGAATCTTCATCGTTTGAGAGAAAAAAGGCAACAACGAGAAGCAATGAGAGGACGCCCAGCAGAGCCCAAGCCCTGCGGCGATCAGATTGCGAAACGTATTTGACTTTGATTCCCAAATCTTTCACCTCAAACTAGGGGACACTATTATTTCCGACTTGCGCTCGGAATGGAAGGAATCTTCTTGTTAGGTGAAATTCGAGGTCCCAGCACACAAGGGGAGCGCGAGTCCGGAAATTGACCCGACTGTGCGTGAAACGATGGAGCTGGTAGTCTCTGGCGGGAACGACAACAAGGAAACGGGAACACCCTCCACCATGCAACGAAGCCTGAAAGCCGCCCACTTTGGCATATTCTTCTTGGCGGCTTCAATTATCGTCTTCGAGATCGCCCTGACACGCGTGTTCGCCATCATGATGTGGCACCACTTCACTTACATGGTGGTCTCCATTGCGCTCTTGGGTTTCGGAGCAGCTGGGAGCATTCTCACCGCAAGGAGAGAAGTTGAAAGCGAGGGGAGTCCATTCGGATCTCTGAGTTTCTACAGTGCGGCATACGGGCTTAGCGTGATTTTTTCCTTCTGGTTCGCGACACGCATACAAGTTGACAGCTTGGAGATTATCCAAGATCCCGGCAACATGATTTCGCTCTTGCATTTCTACATTGTCATTGCCGCTCCCATGCTGCTGGGAGGTATGGCGGTGGGGACCTTGTTCACACGCCTAGCCAGTCACGTCAACACCCTTTACTTCTCGGACTTGGTGGGATCAGCCTTGGGCGGCGGCTTGAGTGTCTTTCTTCTCAATCAGTTTGGCAGCACCTCCACGGTGATGATCGCCGGTTTCTTGGGCACGGTCGCTGCCGTGTTCTTTGCCAGTGGGCGCCGCGCCCGCACGGTTGTTGCCAGTCTGATCCCTGTGGCTATGACCGGGGTGATTGTTGTTGGATTTGTAGGGCAAGGTTTCGCTCCGCTGCGCATTCCAGCGATGAATTGGCAGGTGCCCTTTGCCGAAGGCAAAGACATGAGGCCTTTCCAAGATCAACCCTACGACACTTTGCATAGCTCGACTGCGGAAGTCGAAGTAACAGCCGAAGGGCTCTTCAAACCTCTGGCTGGCGGAGACTTTGGCCGAATTGATCACATGAAAGTGATGGAACGCTTGGTGTGTCAAGATGGAGCCGCTCCAACCGTACTGTTTCGCGATGCTGCCCAGTTGGAGAAGTTCCCATTTCTCGATGATTGTCAAGCAGGATCGGCCTATGTCGCCTTGAACGCCCGCGGCCAGCAGGCACCGGAGGTCTTGGTGATTGGCGTCGGTGGCGGAATCGACGTCATGATCGCCTTGGCACAGGACGCACGTCATGTCACGGCGGTCGAAATCAACAAGGCTATGGTCGACATGGTCACAGATCGCTTCAAGAACTACATCGGCGGTTTGTTCACCGATGAATCCCTCCCCTACCACGACAAAATCGATCTCGTGCAAGAAGAAGGGCGCTCCTTCATGCGTCGAAGCACGAAAAAATATGACGTCATTCAAATGAGTGGCGTCGATTCCTTCACGGCCCTCTCCACCGGCGCCTACACCCTCTCGGAAAGCTACCTCTACACCACCAATGCTGTGAAGGAATTTTATCAGCATTTGCATGAGGGCGGCATCATCAACTACTCACGCTTTCTCTTGCCCTTCCCCAAGAAACCACGCGAAACCCTTAGACTTGCCAACATCGTCCTCGTGGCTTTGGGAGAATTGGGTGTCAATGACCCAGCCAGCAACGTGGCGATTCTTCAAGGTTACAACTGGGCCAGTACCATGATCAAGAAAGGCCCCTTCACGGAGACCGAGATATTGGCTCTGAAGGACTTCGCGGCAAAGGAGGGATTTCGCGGTCTTGTATTTGATCCCCTGCGCGCAAACGACCAACCCTGGGTCCATGACTTAGAAAGCAATG
>JAJRYU010000786.1 GCA_024275615.1 Planctomycetota bacterium | reverse complement strand
CCTCCAACTCTCTCTCACTTGTTCATTCCTCGTGACTGTACTTTTCTTCCTCTCAGCCTGCAGTTCGAGCCCATTCGTCCCCCTGCCGGAAGAACCAGTTGTTTGTCTTGTCGATGAAGCCGCCATGCCATTGAAGTCGGCGCGACAATTCACCGAGATGGAGTTACTGGAACGCTACTACGATAGTGAAAGCCCAGGTGGATCAGAGTCCGGTGAAAGCAAGCGCCTGTTTTTTTCCGGTGAGGAACTCAAAGCAAATATAGAATCCAGAGGCTTCACCGTTTTCGCATTTTCCGGTAACCTCACCGAGGGCCCAACGAGTCTTATTGAAAACCTCGATGCCGGACGCCCTCTGCTCTTGCTCATGGATGCTGATCCTGTAGGTGCATTTTGGATTTTTTTGGTGGGATATGGCAATAATGGCGACTTTTATGTAGTCCAAAGGCCAAATCTCGAAGTCAAGGCCTTGGCAAAGGAACGCTTCTTGCCATGGTGGAAAAAAAGTGGGCAGCTCACGTTGCTTGCGGTTCCCAGCCATTTGGCAGGTGACTAAGAAGGAAGAATATGCTCAAGACACAAATCTTCGCCATGATGTTCGTTTTCATGTTCATGCCCGGCATGGGGCCTATGAATTCAAAAGCGAGCCCAGCCCCAAAGAACCCGGTCAAGACCGTTACCAAAGCTCACAATGCCAAAGTGCCCACGGCTTTCAGAGGATTCTCTTCGAGAGAACTCGCGACTCTCAAGAAAGCAGCCGCAAGCGTCAATCACTCTGACATGACGAAAATAGGCGAAATCAAGAAAGATACATCCACATTCACTTGGGAGTACCTTCTCATCTTCGTCGTCCTCGCAATTGGCGCGGCAGTCACCCTCTTGGTGATTTAGGACCATCTTGCCCTTCGACGCAACATGGCTCGAAGGGATCTACTTCTCCGATTGGGGCCATGGGAGTGTCATCCGCCACGACCGGCCCTCTCTCTGTGAGATGAAACCCAGGCTGGCTCGCCTTGTTCATGAGATTGTGGTGCATTTGCAGTCATGAATTTGCGTAGCGGTTCTGAGTCAATCCCAGAGTCTCTTTCTTCGACTCATCGGCTTGTTTCCCGCGGATGTTCAATGGCAGCAGAGTGTTTGACATCGAGGAATGAGCCACGAGCGCCCATGGGCCAGCGTGGCGAACGACGACGACGTCGGGCGCCATGCTTCCGCTCTTGGCCGCAAGGTTGTGAATAGTGCGGAGGCTAAGGGCAGGGAGCCACGTCAACAGTGTCAAGCACGTGCCCAGCACTGTCCTTGAAGACCAAAGGTCCTGGGCATTGGACATTCGGTCCATCAATGCTGACCTCAACTTGGCCGCCACCGATTGACGTGGTCGTTGAGGGGACTGGAGCGCCATCGTTCGTGACGGTGACAGGGGTCTGGGTGGTACTCAGAGTGACCTTAAGCGATTTCCCGGGAGCGGCGCTCATAATTTGACTTTCTTACTTAGCCCGAATCGCTAAGTACTCTTCGAGTTCGTTGGGTGTATGCCAAAATCGATGGGGCAAGATCTTCATGAGTACATGAACAAGCCGTTTGAGTTCGTCGACTTCATATCGAGCGAGGAAATCTCGTGCTGCCAAGATACTCGGCCGATAGCGCCCTCCCTTTGATTTCATGTCGCATACTGAAACGAAAAGGGCATCAATGACACGGCCGTCATCTCCGCGTCTGATCCACTCTTTGACCAGTTCGGGGTACGCCGGATCTGAGTAACTAAAACGGGCGATACCAATGAGTTCTTGATCCGTCATCTCAGAAAACGGGCGCGCGAAAACCCGTTCAACGGAATTGTAGAGCTCTGACGTGTCATACTCGCGTAAGAACTCTCGAACAACTTCAAAGTCTTCGAAGAACTTCCCAGCCATTTTGTCAACGAGGGGGCTCAAGCCTCTGTAAGAGTAGCGAATAAAAATACGCCTCGCCGCAAATACTTCCGGGTGTTCTTCGAGCATGTCGTAGAAAGGAATGTCTTGGTGTTGCATGGCCAGATACATGCCTTTTTCGAAAGCAAGGTCGAAACACAGTCGACTGGCTTGCTTGCATGCAGCGGCTTCCACCATCGGGGTAAAATTCGTGTGTGTTGTCGCCCACTCCTCCGTTTGGTCAAAGGTCCAATTCTGAACCTCATCAATGGACCAATTCCTCGAGTTGAGTGACGTTTTATTAGTCACAAGGGCGGCCGTTGATTTGGCAGCAAAAGAAACCTGGGACTCCTTTTTCTCCCCCAGTCCGAAACGCCCCAACTCGAAGCTACCCCACGCCAAAACGAGCGCCAAAACGAAAACCACAGCCAAGGTGGTCCGATACAAGCGTTTCTGACCAAGGAGTTCGTCGCGAGCAAGGCGAAGAACCTTATGCAGCCGTTTCCCCCCCAATTCCGATGATGTCTCAACCAGCGCCTTTTCCGGCTGGACACTGTAGGGGTTCACCTCTCGGACATTGGAATCGTCAAGGCTGTTGATGACCGCTCTGGAAAGCACACCAAGCCTTTTCCGCGCTCCCATGCAAGCGGCATCTTTCCAGGCATTCGGCGCTTGTGCATCAAGGGCCGCAAACTGGGCGCACGTATAGATTTGGCGATCAATGCTCCAAACCATTCGCTCGCCGTGCATACCGACAACAATAGCTGCGCAGGTCTCTACACCCCGCACTGAACCCATCTTGGGATCAGGCACGCTTGTTTCGGTCTTCCAAACCTCGATCCAGGTTGAAACTTTATTGTCTACCATCAGCACTCCCAGTGCACTTAGGGAATCGCCTTAATCGAGAACACTACGGCGCATCATAACGATGCAAAACAAAAAAAGAACGCCTGCGGCTCCCTGCAAAGCCATGCTTTACAGAGAGCCGCAGTGATCGTGGTTGTGCCACACAATCCGACCCTCTAACCCATAAAGGGAACTGGTGAGGCATTTTTTGAAGATTTTTCCAGGTTTTTACGATCTTAATGTAAGAAATGTCACCTTGTCCCGGCCTGCCTCTGGTATGGTCAATGGCGGAGCGCACAATCATGTCCGGAACCTAATGAGCAAAATCACCAGAGAATCTAAGGGTCACACCCAAAGTACCGCTTCATTCTGCGGCGAAAATGGTCAAACGCCAAACTTGGAACCTTGGAGTACGATCAAAGATTTTGCTGCCAAGGAAATCATGCGCGGGGTCCCCGCCCCCGCCACTGTCCACGATCGCGAAGATGCCGTCCAAGAAACTCTCCTGACTCTCTTCGACCAAGATGCCAAACACCTCGTCAACTTGACCTCTTTGGGGTCAAATGACGCTATGTGTGCTTATCTCCGCCAGATGGGTAGACGCACATACTTGTCCCAGGGGCGTAAGAAAAAAGGACAGCATTTTCAGTTCACCGACAATCACGCGTCTCTAGGCGCTGAGTCTTCTGCCGAAATGAGCGGCCAGATTGATGAACTGGTGGATGAAGTCATTTCATTGCTCGGTGGCGAAAACAAAAAAGTCGCGTCTTTATTACGTCTCGGCTTGAAGAACGACGCAATCGCTGAAGAGCTGGGTCACCAAGAAAGTTACGTTCGGTGGCTGACAACCGGGGCAATCAAGGCCGCCAAGGCCATCCTGGATCGATTGCGTAATGAAGCCTGAGCGGGTTCTTGCCGACGGCCAAAGCACACGATCAAACCTCTAAATCAAATACTGAAGTCCCTTCCAAGATAGACATCTCGGACCCTCTCGTCGGCCAAAATGACACTCGGTTCACCGCTGGCAAGCATTTCCCCTTCATTGAGGATATAGGCACGATCGCAAATCTGCAGGGTCTCTCTCACATTGTGATCGGTGACGAGGACGCCAATGCCACGGTCGGTGAGGTGACAAACAACATCACGGATCTCGTTGACAGCAATGGGATCCACACCGGCGAAAGGTTCATCTAGAAGGACAAACGACGGGTTCGATGCCAGAGTTCGAGCGATCTCGACGCGCCGCCGTTCCCCTCCACTGAGAGCGAGAGCACGCCGCGAGAGCAAATGGCCGATATCAAGGGCGTCGACGAGCTGTTCCAATTCGCCACGGCGAGTTCGCCCAGTCAGATCCTGACGTAATTCAAGGGCCGCCATGATGTTGGCCCTCACATTGAGACGCCGAAAGACGCTCGCTTCTTGGGGAAGATAGCCAAGGCCTTTACGAGCACGAAAGTGCATGGAACGCCGACTTACATCTTCGCCATCAAGAAATATTGCCCCAGAGTCACAAGGGATCAGCCCCACCACCATGTAAAAAGTCGTAGTCTTCCCGGCACCATTGGGGCCCAGTATGCCAACGACCTCCCCCTTGTTGACCTGGAAAGAGACATCCTTGACGACACTACGCCCTTTGAATTTCTTGTGCAATTCCTTGGCTTCGAGCATGATTCCCACCATTCGAGATTCGATCGCCGCAACTTGCCAAACCGACACACGGTTTTTGTCTCCGTGGTTGCTATATCATAACGAACAAGGGGTCATCGAGCCCTCCCCCATTTGGTAACCAAGATGGCCACGCCCGCATCAAGAACTTACCAATGGAAATGCGACACAGAGGCCTCAGTGGGATTTGAGAACATTGATCATTCTTGACCGCTATCTTGTCCGTGAAGTCGCCAAGCCGATTCTTATTTTCTTCTTCGTGCTCACCGCAATTTTTGCCGCATATTCAGCTTCTGAGTTTCTGGGTAAAGCCGCAGGCGGGCTCATTCGTATCGACACGATTGCGACGTTGATCTTCTTGAAGAGCGTCATCGCCATGGAGGTACTCCTACCCATCGCGACATTTCTCACTGTTGTTGTCGGCTTGAGTCGGTTGGGCGCCAACTACGAAATCACCGCTATGGCCTTTTGTGGTTACTCGCGACTCCGAGTCTTGAGAGCCCTGAGCATCCTTTTTGTTGCCATTGCTATCGCTGTCGGATTCTTATCGATTTGGGCGCGGCCAAGAGTCTATGCCGAGACCTATCGTCTCTTGGCCGAAGCGAAAACACGTCTGAATCTCAACGATGTACAAGAGGGGGTGTTTCTCTCTCAAGACAACGGCAAGACGGTGATCTTTGTTGATCGGAAGAATGAAGACATTGTCGGCCCACAGCCCCGTAGCGTTTTCGTCTTTCTCGATCGTTCTGATAGTCGTCTGGTGCTCATGGCGGACCAAGTCAAAGAAGTTGAGTCACCAATCAACGGGACAAGTGAACTCGTGTTCACAGACCTAGAAGTTTGGCAACTTGAAGGTTCTGGAGACACGATGACCGTTGCCAGCGAAGAAATCGTCATCCCCTTTGACACCGGTCAAAAACAGGGAGCCAGGAAAAGACGCAAAGCGACAGCCACCTATGAGTTGGGGCGACGTGACAACGCGGAAGACCTTTCAGAGTATCAATGGCGTATCTCTAGGCCTCTCTCGACTCTCATTCTCGGTTTCTTGGCAGTAGGGTTGGCCAATTTCGTGCCCCGAAGAGATCGTTATGCTCGTCTCTTTTTGGCCGTCGTTGTCTACATCGTGTACTTCAATCTACAAGCGTTGGCACGCGGCTGGGTTGAACATGGAGTCGTACCGGCGATACCAGGAATCTTCTGGGTGGACGGACTCGTAGGCTTCGTGCTCGTGACATTGTTCTTGCGTTCGCGGTGGCGACAAGGAAGGAAAGCATGAGCACACTTGATCGCTACATTGCTCGTTCCTTTTACCGCGGATTCACGCTTGTCGTTTTAGTCCTGGTTACTCTCTTTAGCTTTGCCGCCTTCGTTCAAGAGCTCAACGATGTGGGAACCGGCGACTATGGTGTCTTCGAAGCCGCACTCTATGTGATTCTCACGATTCCCAGGCGATTCTTCGACTTAGCCCCGGTTTCAGGGCTCTTGGGTGCTCTATTCTCTCTTGGATCTTTGGCGGCAGAAAGCGAACTCATAGCCATGCGTTCGATCGGTGCATCAGTTTCCCAGATCGCCTCCTCATCGCTCAAGGCCGCTGTTCCAGTAGTTTTGCTCATGGTTCTCGTGGCCCAGTGGATTGGACCCAAATATGAAAAGGAAGCCAGGAGCTTGCGCAGCGCAGCGATCTCGAAAGGACCGGCGCTTGAGACAAGCGAAGGATTCTGGCTCAAGGACGGCCGGAACTTTGTCCGCATTGGCACACTTCTTGGTGGCAACATCCCCACGGACCTCATCGTCTTGGAACTGGATTCTTTCGGTCGCCTGAAGAGATATCTCGTGGCTGCCGATGCTATCTTCGACGATGGAGAGGGTTGGCGATTGCGGCAAGTGAGCGAAACTCGTTTCACCGACATTGGCAATACTTACGACCAATTCGATGAGATGCCCTGGAAGTCGGAATTGAGCTTGGCTGAATTGAGCAAGGTTCCTTTAGCGCCTGAGACCTTGGCGCCCACGGTCCTCATCAAGGAAATACGACATCGATTAGCGCGAGGATTGGCCACCGAACGACATGCTCTTGCCTTTTGGTATATGGTCTCACGGCCAATCAGTTTCTTGGCGATGCTGCTTTTCGCTGTACCATTTGTCTTCAGCTCGCTCCGCGATTCAAGTCACGGGCGACGCACCGTCCTAGGTGCCGTCATCGGCGTATTGGCCTATCTTCTCGACCAGATCAGTGGCTTTGCCGGTCTCATTTTTACCGTTCATCCGGCGTTCACCGCTCTTTTCCCACCGGTTTTGATCGGATGTGTGGCCTTAGCGCTCCTTGTGCGCGCGGAAAGACTTTAGTTCTTCTGGTGTAGGTGAGTACCCCGCCAATTGCCGCAAACCCTTATCCAGCCACGACCTTCGCCTTCAGCTCCTCCCTTGATGGCCTGCGTTGGGAAGTATATCATTCGGCATAGAACCCTGGCGGTAATGGACAAGT
>JAJRYU010000785.1 GCA_024275615.1 Planctomycetota bacterium | reverse complement strand
GGAACAAAACGGATCCTTGGTCGTAACGTTCACCACGCCATTGGTAGGATTAAACCCAACGATACTCTGCAAGTCCACGTCGTGATCGAAGAAGATGCGAATCTCGTCGTCGGACGCCAAGACATTGGGCAGTGGCAAGGCTGGTGTCGGTCCCGTACCGAGAGCTGCGTCATTCCCGGCGACAGGGGTGTTTTGTCCATCCAAGGTAAAGAAGAACACGGCATCGGACTGCAGCATGCAGATGCCACTTTGCTCAGCGACGCAGAACACTTGGCCAGCGAAACTCTTGAGGTTCAAGTTTGACATGCGAACGCTGTAGCCATCTGGGAGCAAGGCAATAGGTACACCTGGATTCAATGCTGTATCAAAGTAGATGCGCAGATTCGCAGGAGCTTCGTCACCAGAAAAAGCGTTCGACGGGTCAATGGCCCCAGCCTTGTCAAGAAAGAACGAACGCTCCATGTTGTCGCTTCCTTTCACAACGATGCCGCCAGCCAAGATACTGGCTTCCGAGACAGTCGTCGAAAAAGAGAAGAGGATGAAGTTTACATCTGTGCCCGAAGCGCTCGTGAAGTCAGTTGGTCCAACCAAGGACTGCGGAGAAGGAACGGTGGTATTGAAAGGCTGCGTGGTATTGACAACCCCCATGGTCCCGAATGCAGGTTGAGCCAATGATTGGAGCAGGTCATTTCCTCCTCCACCACCACCGCCGCCACCCGAACCGCCGCCGCACGCGACGAAACCTGTTGCAGCAATCATTAGGATGAATGCCTTCGACAACGAGTCAAATACACGTTGTAATTTGATCATTTCCATCTCCATGGAGAACAAAAGAGACCCCGAGTTACTTTTCGCACGTTGCTCAAAGCGCATGAGCGAGTTCAAACGCGCTTCGAAGCAGCGATATCCGGCGCTGTATTTCCGCTGCCGGTGACGTCCATCAAACGACTTTAGGTGTTGTTCCGCCACCAGATGTGGCAAATCAACGTCCGACGCTTGTTTGACGGCTCACCAACACTATAAGGGATGCTGAAGAGGGGCTGCAAGCCCAAGGGGCCTCTTCGTGGGGATTCAGACACCATGTGTGCGAATTCGCTCCGTGTCGAGAGATTCCTATAGGAAAATCACCCAGAATCGCGCTCATGAAGCAATGTGGAATGAAGAGATGAGGTTAATCGACGCAAGAAGGGACCCTGGACCTCCTCAATGGTGTCCAGGATCCCTAAAAATCGTTGCTGTCCCTACTGATCAGCAGCCGTGAACAACGTGTTTCCTGGAATTGTCACAGTTCCCATGATCACACCATCGGCGGCCCCATGGACAACGACCTGGCCAGATCCGGGGTAAATCGCCTGCAGCGACACCACGGCTTGGGCCAGGATGAGCGACGTGGGATCGACCGCAGCATCTGTTGGTCCGCCGCTCAATCCGGTACCTGTGTAGTCCAAGATCGTATTAAAAATACGGGTGGGAGGTGGACCTGGAAAACCCAGTTGCGGGGCTAGATTGAAGGATGTCATGCCCATGTAGGTGACAGAATTCCCCAGAGAGTTCGGCACGTACATACCTTGAGCGCCAATACCTTGAAAAGCCCCAAGTGTAAACGTCCAAGTACCATTGACAGGGCCGGCGAAGCCGCCCCTGTCTTCAATAACCTTGCCGTTCGGACCGTTGGGCACACTGGGTAGTGGTGAGTCAGATTCGAAAATCGTCACCGTGTTACTGAGGGTATTGGGTACATAGGCTTGAAACGCGAAAGTCGTTCCCTGCCCTGTCCAGCGACTTGAAACTGCCAATTCGGAAGCTCCCATTCCCACAGGGAATTGAGCTCTTTCGGTGAAGGATGGTAGGTCTACCCACGACATGCTGTTGTCCAGCGTGTTGATACAAGCCACATCCTCTTGGTTCGGTTGAACTGTCACCACAGTTGGTCCAGCTCCCACCGAAGTTGTGCTCACGACTTTGTGAAACAAACCTGTCCCAGGAACGCCGCCGAAACGAGTGATTGTGTCTTGGGCAAAATTGGAGACGTAGAAGAACTGTCCTCCGACGCCCAAACCTCTTGGAGATGAGATCCCACTGACAATCCCCAAGGGCTGGAACGTATGAGAGTTGAAGACCTTCACTTCGTCTTCAACCGCATCGACGACGTACATGCGTGCCCCCCAAGGCTGAGCGTGGGGCGGCAGCGGTGGGCTGTTGAGTGTCACCTCGGGAACGAATGCGCCAGGAGGAAACAAGACTCCTGGGTCCATTCCGAGAGCAATCGCGAGGGCGTTGTTCGCGCGTCGAGGTGTGTTCATGAGGGAATTGGCCGCATTCAGAAATGCCCCGAATTGGACGTCTCTGACATCCATCAGAGTATTGTTGTCATTGATTTGGTTTTCTACTCGAAACAGGATGCCGGTCACCATTCCACCGGGCACCGCATTTACGGTATTTCCAGCAGTTGAGAATCCATCGAGCACGCTACCGTTGCCGACAATGTTGAGATCCGGTGGTTCTGGGTTAGCCGAAATCACTGGGCCTGTTGCCATGACCCGGGTCACAACAATATCGCTCGCGAGTTGTCGTCGGGCGCGATCCGTTACGCCAGTAATTCCATCTGCATTCACGGCATTGGCCGCAGAAGAATCCGTGGCAATGCCGTTGCCCGGACTTGCCAACGTCACTGTGATGTTGGCCGTTCCAGCGGCAGTCGTCCCAGGCAATGGCAGCTTCGTCGGCAGTTCCAAAGGCCCATTTTGCGCCGGACTGGTGTCCATCGGCGGTGTCAAGCTCGAGTTGGCAAGGAGCGCGTTGGCCCAAATCGACGACGGGATAGCGTAACTCTGTGTTGTCGGCAGGGGACCCAGCAAGGCATTGGGATCATCGAATGGCGACAACATCGTCGTGTCGACGAAGCGAATGCGAATCTCAGACGCATCGTTAAAGGGATTAGGCATGTAGATGATGTAGCCATAGTAAAATGGCAACAGCGTCGGAACAGGTGGAGTGTAATTGACCAGCAGGTTTGTGCCGTTCATGGGCCCCATACCGATCTGAAACGGGATCGAGCAGAACGGGTCTTGGCTCGTTACATTCACAACTCCGTTCGTTGGATTGAAACCAACGATGCTCTGAAAGTCGACGTCGTGATCAAAGAAAATGCGGATCTCATCGTCGGACGCCAAAATGTTCGGCAAAGGCAAAGCCGGAGTTGGCCCTGCCGCCAAGGGAGCATCGTTTCCGGCAACCGGCGTGTTTTGCCCGTCAAGCGTGAAGAAAAACACGCTATCGGATTGCAACATGCAAACGCCACCTTGCTCCGCCACACAATAGGACGTCCCTGCTGCACTCTTGAGGATCAAGTTGGACAGACGAACACGATAGCCATCGGCTGGCAAAGCGATGGGGACGCCAGGATTCAACGTGTTTTGGAAATAGATGCGCAGGTTCTGCGGCGCTTCGTCTGCAGTAAAAGCGTTGGTCGGGTCAATCGCTCCCGCCTTGTCAAGAAAGAAGGAGCGTTCAAGGTTGTCACTTCCTCTAACCGTAATGCCTCCAGCCATAATGCTCGTTTCCGATACGGTCATGGAAAACTGCAGAAGGAGGAAATTCACATCAGTACCATTCGCGCTCGCAAAATCTGTTGGTCCAACAAGAGACTGAGGCGTCGCGACTCCAGTATTGAATGGTTGAAGAGAAGCAGCGTTCCCCATAGTACCGAAAGAAGGCTGGGCCAAGGATTTCAAGAGGTCAACGCCTCCACCGCCTCCAGATCCTCCTCCACCGCCTCCACATGCGACGAAGAACGTCGTCGTCAACACCACCAACGTGGCCATCAACAACGAATCCGTCCAACGCTGCCTTTTGATTGTCTTCATTTCTATTCCTTCCAAGTCGTTTCCACGGGGAAAAAGGGAACTGTACCAGCCCATCGATGTTCCCTCGTGCACCGCAAATCCATGGTACGCACTCGTTCACCTGAGAATTGGCAAGGACAGTTCCGATCCCGTCGGCCACAATACTGCCCGAACCCTGCGGCATTGTTGCGGGATTTCGCACTTTTGGCAAGAAAAATGAATTCATGCGATGACCGTTTGATTTTGCTCACCACAAAGTTGCCACTACGCAAATCCAACCGTAGAGGTCCTGTGCGGATTCGCACCAAAACCATGTCGCCTCCGACACATTGCCACCCAACCATCTTGTCTGGCGTCAACAGGAATTCAAAGCAAAATGCAACATCAAGTCGTAGATGGCGTGAGCATAGACACAGACCGCCAAGCCACGAACAAAGAACAATTGTGCCAAGAAAAGACCAGCGACAAAACGAAACCAAAAAAGTGGCCACAGCCAGGGATCGCCTCCTGCTCCCCAATGGTGATAAGCGGCAAATGCCAAGGCAGAGATCAGAACCGCAGGCAAAACGGTTGCCGAAGCGTGCAGAAACGACGTCTTGTGCGCTTCGTCTTCGTCAAAGAAAGCGGTGTAGGGATCAAGCCCGAAAACGAAAGACAATCCGCGTAGCAAGAGCAATCGAAAGAGGATCTCTTCGTAGACGCCAGCGCCCAGATCAAGAAGTGCATCGCTTGAAGCGGAAGGTGCCAAGAAGGGGCGTGCCACCAAGAATACGGCTGGCGAGAGCAAAGCGGCATAAACCATGCTTTCAGCCAGAAAAGGAAGGAAGTAGCGAGAAATGGAGCGAGAGCGGCGCCAATAGTAAAACACGGCCGCTAAGAACAGAAAGAGCAGTAAGCCGTGGAATCCATCGATGCCATGGGGACCCAGCCACGCCAGGGCCCGCTTTAAAATGGCATCGGCAGCATTGCGTCGCGGCTCCTTGGTGATGAGGAGGCCAGCTTCGTAAACGACAAGCAAGGACACCACGGCAATGACCGTAAAACTTTTACCTCGTGTGCGAACGAGATACTCCTTGAGTGTAAGCGGGTGCCTTTTTGTCATCTTGCCCCATTCTATCCATGATCCGGGACGCTGACCTGACCGGCGTTTTGCACGACCTTGCGGCCGAGGTCAGCGCCAAAACGCCCGGCCTCGTCGTCATACTGACGATTTCATGAAAAGCCAGCTCACCCATTCAAACTTCGCGCGTCCCCGTTTATGCCTATGATCAGCTGTCCCCGTGAACGCGCCGAAGATCTTGGCGTGTGACAAATTTTGGCCCCGAGCGATCACATGGATGAATCCAACAACATTTTCGAATCGAACGCCGAGCTACCGGAAATTCGTTCCGAATGGAGCCTGCGGCCAAAGTCGTTTCAGGAGTTCGTTGGCCAGGACAACGTCAAAGGTAATCTTGAGATTTACATCAAAGCTGCGCGGCTGCGCGGCGAAGCCCTGGATCACCTCCTCCTTTCGGGTTTGCCCGGTCTCGGAAAGACAACGCTGGCAGACATTGTAGCCCGGGAAATGGGCGCCAATCTACACACAACGTCAGGTCCTGCTCTCGATAAACCAGGGGACTTGGCAGGTATGCTCACCAATCTTGAAGCCGGAGACATTCTCTTCATTGACGAGATACATCGAATTCCAGCCACGGTTGAGGAGTTCCTCTACTCGGCCATGGAAGACTTCAGTCTAGACATCGTTCTCGACAATGGACCTCGAGGGCGAAGCGTCCGTATCGGCATCGAGAAATTCACCCTGATAGGCGCGACAACCAGAGAAGGTCTTCTATCGGCACCCTTCCGCGATCGTTTCGGAGTCCAAGAAAAGTTGGAGACGTATCCAGCAGAACAACTGGAAACGATCTGCCAACGATCGAGCGAGTTGCTTGGCATTCAAACGGACGCGGACGGCTGCAAACTACTGGCAGAGCACGCCCGAGGGACGCCAAGAATCGTCAACCGATTCTTGCGGCGAGTGCGCGACCTTGCACAAGTCGAAGAAAAACTGGTGATCACTGCCGATGTTGCCCGCCGCGGTCTCGACATGGTTGGCGTTGATGACCACGGTTTGCAACGTATTGATCGTCAGATCATGGACACCGTAGCCCTTGCCGGAGGCCAACCCGTGGGACTCCGGACGATCGCTGTAACTGTAGGCGAAGACGACCGCACTGTTGAAGATGTCTATGAGCCCCACCTTATCCGTTGCGGGTTTCTCCTCAAGACTCCTCGCGGACGACTCTTGACTACCCCAGGTTACAAGATCATTGGGCAGCTCCCTCCCCATATCAAGCCAAGTGACCAAGGCCTGCTTTTCCCGGAATCTTAGGGTGACGATCACCAAAGCCAGAACGCGGTTCCTCTTGGCATGCGGAGTCGCCTTAGCATCTGCCTTCTTGGTGTTGGAGTTTTCCCGGCCACCGGGAGACGGCTTAGACCAGATAGACGACGCGCTTGCATTCGAACAACCCATCGACCGCGTACGTATCTTGCTCCGTAGCCATGGTCAAGGGCCCTGGTTGATCAGCAGTGCGTCGGAACTAACACTGGAATCTTCAATCGGCACTCGATTTGTGGGTCGCGATCTTGTCGTCGCGACGACGAAGTCAGGATTCTTGGTTGACGACAAACCAGCTGGCTCATCGCTCTCCATGAGCACAAGGGCAGTGTTCAAGCTCAACTCAAAGAAACTCCAAGGCCAGCTCTTTTTTGACGCCGATATTAAGAAGAAGCGTCCAATTCTCGTCATCGAGATGGAACAGTATCTTGCGCAAGTCTTGCCCAGCGAAATGCCACTGGCATACCCGGATGCTGCCTTGGAAGCCCAAGTCATCGCGTCACGCAGTTATGCGATTGCGCGCATCCTCGGGCGAAGGAGAAGAAAATGGGACATGACGGACGGAGAGTCGTCGCAAATGTTCTCACCAGTGACCGCCAACACCGTGAAAGCCGAGACCATCGTCGCACGCACTCGCGGACTCGTCCTAAGCTTCGATGAGACCATTGTCTCGGGCTATTTTAGTGCGAACTGCGGCGGAGCAACCCGTAGCAACAAGGAAGCATTCGGAGAAGAATGGGTGTCCGCACTGAAAGGCGTTGCTTGCTCCTTTTGCTCATGGTCCAAGAACTATCGCTGGGTAGTCACCTTGAGCAGGAAGCAGTTCGATTCAATTGCAGGGTTGGCTGGCATGACCTTGCAAAGTGCCTCTATCGTCCGAGGAACAGGATCCGGCTACACCAACAAGATTTCATGCCGCACTGCCAGCGGCAGAAAACTCGTCTCTGCCAAGAAGCTGAGAACTCGTTTGGGAAATCGAAAAATCAGAAGCAATTGGCTAAGCGGCATTGATTTCGACGAACAAGAAGTCACTATTGGCGGTCGCGGTTTTGGCCACGGAGTCGGACTTTGCCAGAATGGCGCCTGTGGCATGGCCCAAGATGGCCATAACGCCAAGAACATCCTGGCTTACTACTTTCCGGGAGCAAAACTGGTTCGGACCAAAGAGACGAGCAATCCATGAATGCAAGCGGAGTTTTTGGTTTTACGGAGTCCAGCAAGGACCGATTATCTTCGGCTCGCTGCGGCATTGTGACAACCAAGCATGGGAGCTTTCGAACCCCAGCATTCATGCCCGTCGGTACGCAGGCCAGCGTCAAAGGTCTGCTTCCAGAGCAAGTCGAGTCGACAGGCTCTGAAATCATCTTGGCGAACACCTACCATCTCCACCTTCGGCCTGGTGAAGCCACTGTCAAGGAAATGGGTGGCCTTCATTCCTTCATGAATTGGTCCGGTCCGATCTTGACGGACAGCGGTGGTTTTCAAGTTTGGTCCTTAAGCGATCTTCGCAAAATCGACGAATCAGGGGTCACCTTCAAGAGTCACATAGATGGCTCCAAGAAACGCCTCGACCCGCAGATCGCCATGCAGATCCAGAAAGACTTAGGCTCAGACATCATCATGAGTTTTGATGAGTGTATGCCCTACCCCATTGATCGAACAAGCGCCGAGCAGAGTCTCGCAAGAACCCACGCATGGGAAAAAGAGACTCTGCGCTATCACCCTCAGGACGGACGGGCACTCTTCGCCATCATTCAAGGAGGAGTCTTCGAAGACTTGCGCCGAAAAAGCGCTGAGTTCCTCTTGGAATTACCCTTTGATGGCTTCGCCATGGGAGGGCTTTTCATTGGCGAAATCCGCGATGATTCCATGGCCATGCTCGAACTTGTCGGCGGCATGGTGCCATCTGAGTTTCCCCGTTACGTCATGGGAGTCGGTACGCCATTGGAGATCCTCGATTGCGTCGCCCGAGGGTGGGACATGTTTGATTGTGTGCTGCCGACGCGCAATGGCCGCCATGGCACCGCCATGACCATGTCAGGGCCGATGAATCTCAAGAACGCTGGCTACAAACTCGACTCCAGCCCCATCGAGGAGGGGTGTGGCTGCCTTGCTTGTACGTCGTATAGCCGTTCGTACTTGCGCCACCTCATTGTTGCCAAAGAAGTCCTTGGACTCACTCTCGTTTCTCACCACAATCTCAGTTTCATGCAGAGGCTGATGACACAGACGCGCCAGTCTATTGAGGACTCCTCTTTTCTTGCTTTTAGAAATCAGATCGCGGAATTCTGGACACGAAAAAAATAGCTGCTAGGCATCGTCCGGAAAGACCTGAAGATCATCCACAAGGTCTTTCGACCTCATAGTTCGCACAAATAGTATGCAAGCTTCAATGATCAACCATGTGGTCAAGATTGCCAACAAGATGGCCACAACAATCAAAGGCCACTCGAGGGGTTTGTCGGCCTGATCTGCAAAAGTAAAATCACGAGTAAAGCTCGCCAGATTCATGTACATGGCCACCATCGTGGTTACGAGCATGAAGAGCATCGGTAGACCAGTAAACCAAGGATTGCGTCCTCGTTTGAGCAAATAGAGGGTGACTACCATGAGGGCGAGACCCGCGAGGAGCTGATTGACTGTCCCGAAAATCTGCCACAAGGACTGCCCCGCCGGGCGTCCGTCGATCTCATAAAAGGCAAAAAACCCGATCGCCAAGACCGCAAGGACGCTGGCAACATATCGATTGCCGAGTTGGGGCAGACGAATTGAAGCAGCGATTTCTTCGACGTTGTAGCGCAACAATCTTGTCGCTGAATCGAGAGTTGTGAGGGCAAATGAAACGACAACGACGGCGATGAAGGCTTGAGCCAAGTCGATGGGAATACCGAGTCTCTCAATAAACCAAGCGGCTCCATCGATGAACCGGCCCATCTTTTCGCCCAAACCGTTCGCAGCTTCCCAGCCATGATAGTGGTCTTGCGCCCAGATTTCCGCTGCGGTCCTGTTTCCCAGGGAACTGACGCCAGCAGTTGTAGCCAAGATAGCTAGGAGTCCGAGCAAGGATTCACCAATCATACCGCCGTAGCCGATGAATTTGGCATCAGTCTCTTTGTCTAGTTGCTTCGCAGTCGTTCCAGAACTGACTAGGGAATGAAATCCGGAGGCAGCACCACAGGCAATGGTGATGAAAACAAATGGATAGAAAGGCGGTGCGCCTTCAGGACTTGGATTGAATGCTGGAGCCGCGAATTCTGGTGAGGCGATAAAGAACCCGGTGAAACACAATAAGAGGCCCAAATAGAGGAGCAGAGAATTGAGAAAATCTCTGGGTTGCAAGAGGGACCAAACCGGCAACACACTGGCCAGAAGCGCGTAGCCAAGAAGAATGATCTTCCAACCATGGCTGTTTGACCAGGTTACGGGGAAGGTAGCACCAAGCCACACCAAGAACACTTGGATCAAGAACCCAACAACCGTCATCGGGCCAAGCCGCGCTCCTCGTCGGTGAAAAAGGTAACCAATCACCGCTGCCACGATCATGAGGCCGCCACAGGGGATCACCGCGCTGCCGTAGGATCCGGCGAAGAGTTTGGCAATAACCAAAGTGAATACCCCCATCGCCAGGGCAACACCAAAGAAGATTATGGCCAAGAAAAGCGCTTTCGCTCTTCTGCCAACTACGCCCTCCGCTACTTTGCCGATCGATTGTCCCTTGGCACGAATCGAAATCACCAGGGCAGAAAAATCGTGGACACAACCAATAGAAATTGCCCCCAAGACAACCCAAATCATCGCCGGTGCCCAGCCCCAAATGACAGCAATGGCAGGCCCCAGCATGGGAGAAAGCCCGGTAATCGATGCGAAGTGATGGCCAAAAAGTACGAAGCGATTCGTCGGTAGGTAGTCAATATCGTTTCGTAAGACGTGAGCTGGTGTCGTTACTGCATCGTTGAGCGCAAAAATCTTCTTGGATAGGAAACGCGCGTAAACGCGATAGGCTAGAAAATAGGCAACAAAGCAGGCAAGGACTGGCCAAACAGCGGACATGGACGAACTCCCTCACGATGACGAGAGCATAGGATAGTCCGAGACTTGTATTTTGGCCATCATTGATCGTTGCGGCGAGCAACAAGGTCCAGCCATTCCTCTGATGCAGTACGCTGTTTTGGCTTCGACGCCCGGCTCGTAGAGATCTTGGGATTCGCCAAAAGAAAAAACGCCGGATTGGCGTCCGGCGCTGGGTTAGGTTCTCTTGGCAGGTCGTGCGCACCGCTTGGTTTGGTACTATTTCTCGGAGGATGGTACGCACATCCCTGCGTGCTGTCTTGTTCTATCCCCGTCGTGAGCTTGGACGGGATGAGGGCTTTGACTTGGCCCTTGGAGCTGGACGAGAGGTGGGCTTTGAGGTCGTCTTTTTCTCCATTGGCACCTCTTCAATTTCTTCAACCTCGGCAGACTCTTCAGAATGTTCCATGTCTGTACCGATCTCCACATTCACAGCGGGGAATTCCTTCTTGATGATCTTGTTGAGTTCATCGGGGTCGGTCACGCCACCTTGGACGAGTTCCTCAATACGCTTCATGAGAGACTGATGTTGAGGAAAGCTCTCTTCGATAATGACCTCTCTTGCTGGCTCTTCTTCGACAATTTCTTCTTCACCAAGAAACTTGTTCAGCCCCATACCTTCGGGCATGCCACCCATGAAGGAACCGGCCATTCTCCGCATTTCGGCCATACCTCGGACCGTCTCACCCAACTTGGCGCTGGTCTCACGCAATCGCTTAATGGTGATAGCCAATGCAGGATTGCCGAGTCCCTCGAGTTCGACAATTGACTTGTCGAGTTCTGCCTTCACGGCGTCAAGTCCCATGAGATTCTTGAACATCTGCATGCCCGGAACTTGAAACTTGTCCAATCCCTTCATGCCGAAAGGAAAACCGCCTCCTTGACCTTGGCCAAGCCCTATGCGAGGACGACCACCCCGCCGCCCATGAGTCTTTTCCCCTGCGAACTTGACTTTCACCGTCATCTCTTTAGCGCCACGTTGCAGACCGACTGAATGGGTTGTTCCAGGTCGTACGGTGCTAAGCTGCTTCTTCAAGTCGTCAAAATTCTCGATTTCCTCACCGGAAAAACTGGTGATGATATCACCAGCCTTGATTCCCGCTTCGGCCGCTGCGCTGCCAGGGCGCGTCGAGGAAACGTAGACACCGTAACCGACGGTCACGCCCAGCTTGAGCCCACCTTCTGGAAAAGTTGCGGGCAATCGAAATCTCAGGGTCATCGTCTTTCCGCCCCGGCGAACGGTAAAGCTCGTTTCCGTACCAGCCACGGCGGCGCCGCGAGCTTCAAGAACCTTGTCGATCGAGTCAGTCTTGATGTCGCCCCAACTCATCAAGTAGTCACCGGCCTGCAATCCCGCCTGGTTTGCCACGGAGCCTTCAGTCACTTGGTCGAGTACGGTGCCGTTCAACTCTAAACTGACGCCCAACTTGGGTTTGGAACCTTCTTGGCCCAGTGTTGTCGGGGCCTGAGCAACAATGAGCAAGCTCATGATCGCCAAAGTGGAAAGAAACTTCATCGGTCGAACTCCTGTGTGACTGGTTGTTTCGGACAGGCGTCTTACGGCCAGTAAAGAGCATTGCTCCCAGCCATCAGAGAATTCCACCTGAAAAGACGATTCTCGCTCTAACTCCTAGTCGAGGATTTCGAGCCGCAAAATCTCAACTCTTTCCAACTTGGACCCCGGAGCGGGAGGCTGGATCTTCCAGCGAGTGATACCAATCTTCTTGTCATGGTATTCGCCGAGGTCATAGCGATCCGAGGTCACATGGTAGCGACTCTCAGCCGCTTTCGATAAGACCCAAGTGGGGGTCCGGCCAACGCCAAGATAGATCTTATGCAGCGTGCCGATCCCCAAACGGAGGAAACGGGATTTTGGTTGGAGTTGCTTGGCCTTCTCAGCCTCTTTTTTGGTGCGAAAACTGGCGAGGTCATCCTGGTATTCGCTTTCGCGCCGCTTCCGGTCATCTTCTAAGGCACGGATTTTTGCATCGGCATCAGCAAAGCGCCGAGCGGTATCCTCTTTGCCTTGGAGATAAGCCACTTTCTCCCCTGCCGCTCGTGCCACCAGCGAATCCTTGGGGGCGTCAGCTTGAATCTGCTCAAACTCACGCCTCAGATTGGCTAGTGCCGTAGGACTCGGCTTAGTCGACAAACTGGTTGCCATTTTTGATTCAGCAGCATTCAACCTATTTTCAAGGGACGCAGTTTGCTCCAACTCGCCCTGCATTCTGGCTGATATCTTACCACCTGAGATGAGGACGCGGCGCGCCTGTGAATCACGGTTGCGAAAGTCAGTAGCGGCAGCGGTTTGGTTTTCTGCGAGCTTGACGTAGTTCTTGTGAACAAAGACGTGGACAGCTTCAGGGGCGAGAACGCGCAGCCAGTTGTCTTTTGCTCGGTCCAAGACCAAGATGTTCTGGTTCGCGGTCAGCGTTCCCATGGCTGGCCAATCCATGTTCGCGTGAGGCCTGAGGGACACGCGCTCAACCACAACACGGGCACGTCCTTTGTCGTCGAGTTTGACAAAGGTTTTGGAACCACGCTTTTCAAGGACGAAGGCAACAACGCCTCCAGGAAAGCGGACCTCAGCGTAATCACCTTTTTGGCCAAAAAACTCAACCACTTCACCGATATTGGATTTCTTGATTTGAGCATCGGGTACGCCCACGCCCGCTTTGACTGGAGCATTGCGGTGAGTGATGTGTGCGAAACTTGACGCCTTCTGGGCATCAACACGTACCATCAGACCGCAGACAATCAGCACAACAAGAAGCAAACGATGAGATAGGCGTTTCACTTGGCAACTCCGTAATTGGCCCTTGCCATCAACGATGACACCGGGCAAGTAGACCCTCAGACTCAACGGACCATGGGCTTCATAACTCTATGAAACGGTGGGGACCTATTCACGGCTTCGCCGCGGGTGTTGAACGAAGTTCGCGAATGAGGCTATTCTTTTCTTCCTGCTCGAACCTGAGCAAGACGTCATGAACAGGGCGAATTGCCCCATATCTCGGCTTTAGTCCCAAGAACACCTCTTCAGAACCGGGTGAAGGAATCCTCGACAATTCGCATGACTTCAGAAAGCGCCAGCCCAGAAGCCTTGGCCAAGCGGGCGCAGTCGACGTATTCAGGACTAATCTGTTTAACTTGCCCATGTAGCAAGCCCAGTTTGATCCTTGCTCCGCCAAGAGGAGTCTCCACCGTGACGATTTCTCGGTCAAGGACCCGACGGCGGCAATCATGGCGCCTGACACCAAAACTCGAAGTCGCCGATAGCATGATGTCCTGGAGTGAATCTGCCGAGTCAAAAGTCGCAATGACAGTCAGGAGAAAGCCTGGGCGGTTCTTTTTCATGTGGACAGATTGGATAAGTACATCGAGGGCGCCTGCCGTCTCGAGCAATTCTCGCGCGTTCCCCATGACTTCACCTGTGCAATCATCAACTTGCGTCTCCAACACAGCGACAAGCTCGTCGGCAGGAACTGATGGCGTTTCATCGACGACGCGGAAACGTTGCACTCGTACGACATTAGGGGGATCCGCGCGATCGGCAGAACCGGCACCGTAACCCGTGGCTTCAAAGACAACCGCATCGCGAGGCTGAAACTGACCAACCAAGACCTTGAGGATGGCTGCCCCGGTGGGAGTCAGGAGTTCGTCCTGCACCTTGGTTCGGCAAACCGGCATGCCATGAATGATTTCGGCTGTGGCCGGTGCCGGTATAGGCACTTCTCCGTGAGCCATACGTCTTGTGCCGCAACCAATGCCAACAGCGGAACAAGTAATTGTCGAAACCCCAAGGAGTTCGATGCCAATCGCTGCGGCACAAATGTCAACGATACTGTCGACTGCACCAACTTCATGGAAATGGACATCGTTGAGCGACATACCATGGACACGAGACTCAGCTCGTGCAATCTCTTCGAATATCGCCAAGGCACGCTGCTCAACGGCAGCGCTAAAGTGAGCTGTCTGAATAAGCTCTCTTATTTCGACATAACTTCGACCGTGGACATGGCCTTGGGACTGATGGTGCTCATGCCTTCCTTCATGGGTCTCGTGGCCATCTGCTCTTTTGACATGAACCGTGGCATGACATGCACGCAGCGCCCCACGTTTCACTTCCTCTAGCTCAATCCGGAAATTGTTGAGCGGAAGCTTTTCCAGTTCATTCAGCAGGCGAGAAAAATCGAGGCCGCAATCGATGAGAGCGGCCATGAACATGTCACCTGCCATGCCTGAAGACGCGTCAATATGAAGACCGTGTTGTTGCGAATCTTGCACGATTGCGGCTATTCCTCTGGGTCCCCGAGTATGGCCAGCAACCGAGCCTTACAAGTGGCCATGGTCGTTTCATCGTCCGCTTCAAGATTGAGACGCAAAAGGGGTTCGGTGTTGCTCTTTCTTACGTTGAACCACCAATTGTCGAATTCAATGGTAACACCGTCCAAGTCCGAACAATTGCCATCGGAAAACTCACTCTTCAAACGAGCAATCATGCCGTCCTTGTCTTCAATGTGAAAGTTGACTTCTCCAGTCGCGGGATAACGCAACAAGGGAGCCGCTAACTCCGAGAGCTTCTTGTTATCCCGCTGCATGATCTCAAGCACAAGGAGCATGGCAATCACACCACTGTCAGAAGTGAAATTGTCTTTGAAGTAGTAGTGCCCCGAAAGTTCGCCGCCAAAGATCGCCCCGTGGGCGCGCATGGTTGCCTTGATGAAACTATGGCCGACTCTCTCTTTGATCGGCACACCGCCAGCAGCCCGCACTTCCTCCGCTACGACACGACTGGAGCGAAGATCGTAGACCACATGGGCTCCAGGACTCTTGCTCAGAAGTTCCCGGGCCACGATGGCCGTCATGATGTCATTGGCAACTATTTCGCCGCGCTCATCAACAAAAGCGCAACGATCAGCGTCGCCATCAAACGCCAGACCAATGTTCGCACCGGTCTCCTTCACTTTCGCCATGACGTCCAGCATGTTCTCGACTTTGAGAGGATTCGCCTCGTGATTGGGAAAAGTGCCATCCAATTTGAAGTAGAGACAATCGGCATCAATCCCCAATCGCTCAAGGACCGGTGGCAACTCGAAACCAGCCATGCCGTTGCCAGCATCAATCACGCATTTCAAATCGATCTTCGTGCTAATGAACTTAGCCACGTGGTCAACATAGTCCGAACCAATCTCGACATTCTTTCTTGAACCTGGGTTGGCAACCGGCGCAGGCAAGTCCCCTTGGCAATCCTGCTCCATCTCAACAATCCCTGTGTCATACCCCACAGGAACACAACTAGCGCGGCAAAACTTCATGCCTATATATTGCGAAGGATTGTGGGAAGCCGTTATTTGTACGCCGCCGTTGACGCCCAAGCTTCCGATTGCAAAGTAGGTCATAGGTGTTGACGCCAAACCGATGAAGACAACATCGGCGCCTTGAGATTGCGCGCCACGCATGAATGCGTCCGAGATACTGGGAGCGCAATCACGCATGTCGTGACCCACAACGATGGGGCCGCCGCCAATCAGTTTCACGAAACTGGCACCGATTTTCTCCGCAAGGACCTCGTCAATCTCGTCGCCGTAAATTCCACGGACGTCATAGGCCTTGAATACACTCATGGACAAATCTCCTCGGAGTTCGATCAAAAAGAACTTAGCCTGGTTCGAACAGGGTTGTCGCAGCTCATCGCCACGCTTTTAGTGTTGCTCGGTTCCTAAGTCAAGGAAACCGCAAGAACGCGTTCCACGTCACGATCATCGATGTCTTTGTGGGTGACGAATCGCAAAGTGTCATCGTTCAACGCCAAGGTCATGACGTCATTTTGGGCACAAGCTTCGACAAATGCATGAGCTTTTCCGGGGCAGGACACATAGACAAGATTTGTGTCAGGAGCGACAACGCTGAAACCGTCGCGCCCGTTCAACCCCTCTGCAAGACGGGCTGCCCGGATGTGGTCGTCCTTCAGACGAGCCCTCATGTCACGCAAAGCCACCAACCCGGCGGCGGCAATAACTCCTGCTTGCCGCATCCCGCCACCAAAAAGCTTGCGTGTGCGCCGAGCCTGGCTAATGAACTCGCGGTCGCCAGCTAGGACTGTTCCCACCGGTGCCGACAGCCCTTTCGAGAGGCAGCATGAAATCGAGTCAGCACAACTTGCATAGTCGGCAAGAGGAATGCCCGTAGCCGCCTCAGCATTGGTGATGCGGGCGCCATCGATATGGAGGCGCATGTTGTGTTTCTTGGTGAATTCCTGTGCGGTCAACATGGTGTCGAATGGCAAGACCGCGCCACCTGCGGAATTGTGGGTATTCTCAAGAATCAAGAGTTCGGTCACGGGAAAATGAGGATCATCGCCGCGTACCAACGTTTCTAAGTCTGCGATGGCCATGACGCCGCGGTCACCAACCACGCACCGCGGTTGCAACCCAGAGAGCTGTGCAAGCCCGCCCTGCTCGTAGAGGAAAACATGACTGGTCGCCTCGAGTAAGACTTCCGCATCTCGGCGGCAATGAGTTCGGCACGCGATCTGGTTGGCCATGGTTCCGGAAGGCACGTACAAGGCGGCTTCCTTGCCGAACAAGTCGGCCGCGTACTCTTCTAAGGCGATCACACTAGGGTCGTCTCCAAAGACGTCATCGCCCAAAGGAGCCTGCGCCATGGCCTCATACATTTTGGCAGTTGGCCGAGTGACCGTGTCACTCCTGAAATCAGCTTTACCTTGAAAACTCAAACTCTGACTCCATTCACAGAACAGTGGCGATCCGTTCAAGGGCACGACTAATGTTCTCGCGGGAATTGGCAAAAGAAAGGCGCAAGAAACCTTCGCCATGTTTGCCAAACGCCGTCCCTGGCAAAACAGCAACACCGGCGTCATAGAGAATACTATGGGCAAGGTCACTGGCTTTCTTGCCAGTATCTTCGATGTTTGGAAAGACGTAGAACGCCCCACCTGGTTGTTCGCAACGCACGCCGGGTAGAGCATTCAAGCCTTCAACGATGAGTTTGCTGCGTGCCTCAAACTCCGCCACCATTTCTTCAACCGCTGATTGATCCCCGGTGAGGGCCTCGATCCCCGCCATTTGCGTAAAACTTGCTGTGCAGGAATTAAAGTTGATCGCAATCTGAGTCATGCGTTCCGCCAAAGGTACCGGCATCACACCATAACCAAGTCGCCACCCGGTCATGGAATAGGTCTTGCTAAATCCATCGAGGATGCACGTTCTTTCCAACATGCCATCGACCTTGGTAATGGAAAAGAACGATGTATCGCCGTAGAGAATACGCGAGTAGATCTCGTCGGCCAAAACGAAGACGTCGCGTTTTTTGCAAATCTCTGCAACCTCTCTGAGCAAGTCGTCAGCCAAGGCGCCACCCGTGGGGTTTCCGGGTGAGTTCAAGATGATCAGTTTCGTCTTGTCAGTTATGAGGGACTCAACAGTCTTGGCATCAAATCCAAAGCCCTTCTCCTCCAAGAGCGGCAAAGGCACGGCTTTCGCTCCCAAGAACTCAATCATCGATTCGTAGATTGGGAATCCAGGGTTCGGATAGATGACTTCGTCACCAGCCTGGATGAGCGCCAACATCAAATAAGACATAACAGGCTTCGCACCGGGAAAGACAACCACGTTTTCCGGTCCGACATCGATCCCGCGGGTTTTTCTCATTTCGTCGGCAATGACTTGATT
>JAJRYU010000784.1 GCA_024275615.1 Planctomycetota bacterium | reverse complement strand
CGTCTCAAGTCGATAAATGATCGACTCCGTTGTCCCATGAAGAGGTTTACCTGTGGGTGTTAGTGGCAAAAAGAGACTGATTGCCTTGTGCTCAGCCGCCGGCACCGATTCCCAGATGCAACTTGCGCACAAGGAGCAATGGCAGGAAGTTCTGCATTTGGCTCAAAGGCACCGCGTATTCTTGTTGGTCTTGAGCCGACTTGTTCGATCGCCAAACTCCTTGCCTACTGATGACCGTCAAGAAATCGAGGCAGCGCTACGTTCCGCCCGCATTGCCAACCTTGCGAGTAAAGCCCAGTTTCGGTCTTGCCTGAAGCAACTCACCAAGTTTGCTGCAGATCTCACATTGCCCATAGTCTTGCTAAAGGGCCTCTCCTTGGATCGAGATGGACTTCGGTCGAGTTCCGACTTGGACGTTCTTATTCCACAGGACAGGGTGATTGAGTTTGTCGAGTACCTTGAAACTCAAGGTTTCACTGACATCAGCCCGCAGGTCAACGTGGTTGCTACCGCCGGCGAGAGAGTTGATCGTGCAAGTCAGCTCGTTTGGAACAACCAATTCCAGCTTCACAATGTCGATCATTCCGTTCTTGTCGAAGTTCATTGGAATCTGTTTGAACGTTCGCGCGTCTATGATTTCAGGCTTCGGGGCCTCGTCGGCCAAGTCGAGAATCTCATCAGTTCTTCTCTGTTTGTTGAAGCTCTTCATTGTCGAATTTTGTCCCGAGAACACCGACTCCTCGTGGCCTGTGCGTACGCCTCAATCAAGTATTGCCCGGCCAAAAGGAACGTCAAGCTGCGAGCCTACGTCGACATACTGAACCTTTTGGATGAGGACATTGACAACGACTTGTTCATCTCCGAGGTCAGCGTGTTTGAAGCGGCCTATTTTGTCGTCTTTGGGCTTCGAATGACGCAACGGATATTCGGTGGGGGGGTGGCAGGAAATCTCGTTGACAAGATCGAGAGGCAGCTGACACGCTCAGAGCGTTTGATGTTGTGGCTTCACTTGCCTTCATCTGAGGAGCCATTGAGAGACTCAGGGATAGTTGCGCTTGTCAACAGGATTGCCATGCCGTTCTTGTTGGGTGGTCGGTTCTGGAGTCGAATAAGATGGTTGTTGCTCATCCCCGTATTTGCCCCGCCGAGGTGGAGGATTGCCAGGGAATTTGGTCTCCCAAGAGACTCCTGGAAGATGATTCCCTGCTATTTTGTCTATCCGATTCGTAGATTCTCTTTGGTTATCCGACACTGGATCGTGAGGTTACGCACTCGTTCTGAGCGCGAAACAAGTTCATAGCTGCCCAGGTTAGCCGAATGCATCAGTGAGAAGTTCTAAATCGACGTTCACATCATTGATTATGAACTCAAATGAGTCGGCGTTGCTGGCTACTTTTGCCACAAGTGGCCACATGTCTCGCAGTTGTTCTTCAATTCCAAAAACAGATCGCATGAGTTTCGCACAGGCGTCACCGGTGCTGAGGCGATGCACTTGAGCTTGTTCGTCATTCGCTAGTCTTGGAAAGACCAGTTTGTAGTGTTCCAAAGGAAAAGGCGCCAAATCAGACAAGTTTTCAGGGAGGCAATAGTCCCGATAATGAGACTCGCTCGGAATCATCAGCCTTGCCCCCTTGGGTTTGGGGCCATCAAACTTCTGGATGGCAGCGCGGGGGAAGGGATAGACCATGCCATCCTTAATATTTAGGAATTCATCCCCCAGATAGGAAAACCCACGTCTTGTCATTTCGAGAGCGGTCGTGCTCTTGCCACTGCCAGACACACCGATCAAGAAATAGCAGTTCTTATCATCGCGGGCGCCTGATGCATGAATCTGGACCTCGAATTCTTGTGGGCGCATGAGGCGATCTGCAATGGTGTCTTCCACCAAGACCACGGCGTAAAGCAGCGACTTGAAGGAGAAATCTTCGCCGTCAACACGCCCATTCCATAGCCCACTTAAGTCCGCATCGACAAGATTGACAACTGTGGGAGGGGAGGAGGTCAAGAATGGTCGGTAAATGAATGACAAGGCTTGGGCCAATTCTCGCCGCTCGCATTCCAAGGAGACTGTGGAGCCTCGGTAGTTGAATTGGCAGTCGTAGGTCATGGTTTTGGCAGCACTTCTTGTCTAGTTTAAGGGTTGAATGGAGAAAGAGGGGGCACCACTGAAGGTTCGCGTGTGGACCAGGACTTGTCTATTCATTGGACGCATGTCTGTTTTCCAAAGCATGGATGCTTGCTCCAGCGATCACAACCAGAATAGCGGCGAATTCAATGAGCAACAATCGCGAATGGGGTATACCCCCGCCGATGATTCTCAAGAACTCCATCATCCGGGTCATGGCGTGACCAAGGAGGATGATCAGCCCGAAGATACATATCAGAACACCTTTGCCGTGGGCGCGTTTCGCAACGAAGAAGATGAACATCGACGATGTCACCAAGATTGTCACAGAAAACGCGAGTTTGAGAAGCCTGCGGTGGTCGCGAAGATTCCAGCGATAGGAGCGGATTCTGCCGAGACGAAGAAATGGCGTTTGCAAGTCCAGTTGCTTGTTGAGCCCCAAAAACAGTAGAGACAGGGCCAATAGTGCGAAGAGCGCTCTTGTTTGTTCCTTGCTCCTTACCGCGCGCCATAGGCAGATCGCACATGCGAGCAAATAACTCGCAAAAATCAGCCAGCCCTGCCAAGTCGGGTCTCCTGCCCTCAATCTGTGCTCTCCATCTTTGTTTCAAAGGCGTTTGTGAAGCGCAGAATAAGAGCCAATGATGGCATTTCTTGGCTGTTTCCGCTCTTTGCGCGCCGCTGTCGGCTCATGGTCATGCTACACCGCGCCCCACGATTGTCGAGATGGCAAGTGGTCAAGCGTTGTTCGAATAAAACTGCGTGAGATCGCCAATCATCACCCTTTGCCCGGTAATTTGCCGCCCTGATCTTCGGTTAGGTCGCTGACTGGCTTCTTTTTGAAGATCTCTGTTGCGATGAGGAACAGGATCTTGCATCCGGCGCGAAAACTGCCTGAAATCGTTCCGGATATCTTGGATTTTCCTATCCTTGGACGGTAGCTCACAGGTACCTCCTTGATGCGAAAACCATAGCGCAAAGTCTTCAATTGCATCTCCACTGTCCAACCCATTCCGCGGTCTTTCATGGCAATCTTTTCGAGTGTAGTGCGACGAATTGCGCGAAATGGTCCGAGATCACTAAAACTTCGACCATAAATTACGCGCAATAATCGTGTTGCCAACCAGTTTCCGAACCTTTGTTGTGGTGTCAATGCGCCAGGTTCTGCCGACTCGATTCGTGATCCCAAAACGAGGTCGAATTCGCCAGCTTCGATGGGTGCGATGAGAGCGGGTAGCTCGCTTGGGTCATCACTGAAGTCAGCGTCCAAGAAGACGACAATGTCGGTGCCATCCGGTAGGCTTTCTAGTGCGCGAAGACAAGCTGCGCCATAACCCGGAACTGGCTCAAACACGATCACAGCGCCTTCTTGCGCGGCAATCGTGGAAGTTTGGTCGGTACTGCCGTTGTCGCAAACGATGATGTGGTCGACGACATGAGAGGGGATTGCGCGCAGTACTTTGGCGATGCTTTGCTCTTCATTTCGAGCTGGAATGATGACCGTAATAGTGCCTCTCATGAACTGATATTAGCTCCGCTAAAACGGTAAATCCAACAGTGATTGCAGGTCTTCATAAGCACGTTTTTGAAATTCATTCGAGAAGAGCACAGGTTTTTTTCGTCACTTGTCGATCTTTTCTTGTTGAAGGCAACAACGTCCTGCCTTATTTTTTTTATTGCAGGTCGAAGGTAATTGATTACCGGAAGCTTGCGTCTTGGATCGGTTTTACGGGACCATCCTCTGACTTCTTTGAACTCTCTAACAGGAGTAAGGAATTGGCCAAGAAAGTCACAAAGAAACGGGCCGCCAAGAAAAAGGCCGCCCCGAAGCGCAAAGTCGCTAAGAAGAAAGTCGCTAAAAAGAAGGCGGCTAAGAAGAAAGTAGCTAAGAAGAAGGTCGCCAAGAAAAAGGCAACCAAGAAGAAAGCTGCTAAGAAGAAAGTCGCTAAAAAGAAGGTAGCCAAGAAGAAGGCAACCAAGAAAAAGGCGAAGAAGAAAGTAGCCAAGAAGAAGGTCGCCAAGAAAAAGGCAACCAAGAAGAAGGCTGCTAAGAAGAAAACCGCCAAAAAGAAGACGGCCAAGAAAAAGGTAGCCAAGAAGAAGGCAACCAAGAAAAAAGCCGCCAAGAAGAAAACCGCGAAAAAGAAGGTAGCCAAAAAGAAGGCAACCAAGAAGAAGGCCGCTCGTCGCCGTTAGGCCGAGTGGTTTTTCGCATTTTCAGGAGGGATCGTCGCGAGACGATCCCTTTTCTTGTTTCCGGCTTGCCAAGGACAAGGCAAAGCGCCAAGGAGCCCGGCGCAAACGAATCCCTTGGAGGAACCTCTCATCTCCAGAGGCAGCACGTATTTAAGATTGATTCCGACTCTCCCCGTCAATCGTTAGGATCAGGGAGTCAGTTTCTGAAGGGAAGATAAATGCAACGGATGATCTTTTTAGCCATCTTGGCGATGACGGGATGGCTGGGTGCTCAAAATGTGCAACGAGGCTCAATCAAAGGTGAGGCACCGGACTTCTATGAGTTTGCCCCGCCCTTGGTCTACAAGCCGCGCTACAAGCACGACGAGCGCCGAGAAAAAATCATTCTGAACCCAGACTTCTTTTGTACCCAGTGTTCCAAAGAAGGACGCATCAAATACAAGTCGCGGGATGAGATGAAGGACATCCTTGAGATGACCAAGAAATTTCCCATTCCTATGGATAATGGCCAAAAGGAAAGGCATCACGGTCGCTTCCGACTCATGGATCGACCAGCTGGCCCTATTATCAAAGGGTTGTTTGCTCAGAAGAAAGCGAAGCATCCCGTCTTCATCGAAGACAAGACGATCCGAATTTTTTGTGACTTGCCGGGCTTCAGCACAAAGAAGTTCACTTACCCGCGACGGGTGATCGAGCTAGAACAGCTAGCCGACATCTTTCCCAAGATCAGCAAGAAGACTGTTGTTCTCAATTGGCACCACCATGCCCATTTGTATTTGATCCGGGCCCACCGTGTGCTGCGCGATTTCAAGAGCCTTGTGAAGATCGAGAAGTACAAGAAGACGATGACCTTCAAGGGCCCCTATATGGGCATGTATGAGAAATGGGAAATCTTCATATTTCAGCGCCAAGCGAACATGTTGGGGTTTATCAAGGGCACATTGGGGTCCGCCGATGAGGATGGCCGTTGTTGGCATAATCTGACGGACGCAAGCATGTCGGCGATTCTCCATGCCCAAAAACGAAACGACCTGCAACTGAACAACACGTTCACCCACAGATTTGCCTATAACGTCATTACCGGCTACAGAAAGTACGAATACGATCTCCCCACATGGGTGGCCTTGGGTTATGCCCATCTTATGGAGCGCCGAGAACGGACTGATTTCAACACCTATCTGCTGGGCGAACAGCGTACGCCAAAGTTTCCCCGCCATAAGAAATGGAAAGTCAAGATCCGCAAGATGGTCATGACCAAGAAGATTCCTCGTTCTTTCGCCGAAATCGCCGCCTTTGAGAAGCTGTCCGACATTCCGCCTATTGAGCACTATCTGATCTGGAGCCAAATGTCATTCTTGATGCAGCGCAGCCAAGACAAGATGGGGCTTTTCATCAACTTTCTCAAAGACAAGAAGACCGGCGAATCGACCCGGAACTTGGTGATTCGCGCCCTGAGAATCGCCTATGGCTTGTCAATTCCAGTGATGGAAGAGCAATGGAAGCAATGGGTGGTCGACACCTACCCAGCGGTCTGACGAAACCGCCAGTTTGGTGAAGATGCCAGCAGGGCCCCCGGACGTCCCGTCCGTTCTTCTGCTTTTTCAGGAAAAAGAATCGAGCTGGGGCCGCGGGCGTCCCCAGCTCCTTGAGTTCAGTTGAGAGTGACGGAAACGAAGCGGCCGCCTGAAGTCGTGGCCATAGGTTCCAGAAGACCGTTGTTGCCAGCGCCGAAGGTCAAAGTGTGAAAGACGATCTTGGCGCGGCGATTGACAACGCGGAAGTAACGCAAGAGTTCGTTGACATCGATCATGCGTCCCACAGACGGTAGACCATCAGTCAACAAGAACACCGTGTCCCCTTCAATCTTGTGATTCTTGCTGGGTTTCTTCTGAGGAATTTTTTTCAAACCGAAGGCCCAGTTCAGGGCAGCAAAAGTGTTGGTACCGGCCTTGTCTTCCTTGATCATTCGGTTCTTGATGGTCTGGGGCGTGAGATCAGCGAGGAACTTGAACGCTTGGTTGCGGTTGCCGGCCGAGGCCTTGACGAGCTTCTTCTTCCACGGGTGGATTTCGGAATCAAAGAGCAAGATATTGAATTTGACATGTTTCTTGAGGCCAGCGATCGTGGAAATTAGCTGATTGCGACACAGGTCGATCTTGGTGTCGCCTTCGCCATAGAGTTCCCGGAACTTCTTTTTCTTTTCTTCCGATGTCCCGGCAGGGATGACGAGATCTTGCATGCTTCCGGAAATGTCGAGAATGAAGAGGATGCGTTTTGATTTGGTCTTGATCCCGAGGAAAGGAGGCGAGCTGTCGTCGTCACTTTCATAAGCCGCCATGGCTTTCTTTAGTTCTTCGGCTTTTTTCTTCATCTCCTCTTCGGTTGGGACTTCGAAACGGTCCTTGGCTCGTTTCCACCAGCTGCGCCATCGTTTTGGGTTGCTGCTGTATTGCTTCCCGGTCAATTTGAGGAGGGCGTGGTGAGCATCTTCTTTGAGCCGTCCTTCGCCATTTTCGAGAATATCGATGAGGGGCTCAATGCAACGCTTTTCGCGAAATGTGACGGTTGCGGCGATCGCCGTGGCTTTGACCCGCCAGTCCTTGTCGTTTTTCATGAGGACAAGAACACGGTCGAGAGCTTTCTTGTGGCGCAATGCGATGAGAGCATCGATGGCGACCAGGCGAATCTGGGGCTCCCGATCTTCTGTCAATGTCATGAGGACGTCGCCGCTTCGTGTGCCGTCTTGAGGCATGAGAGCGAGCAATTCAGCTGCCACCAGACGCAGCTCAAAAACCTTGCCCCCGACGAAACTAAGTAGCAAGTTGTAGGCGACTTTCGGGCGAGTCGTCTTGAAGGCTTCCATGATGATGAGGCGGTGCTCAAGGTTCTTGTCGTTCTTTAGCACTCGGGTCAGATCTGCCAGAGCTTCTTTTGTTGTCTGTTTGGCAAGTGCAGGCCCCACGGAGTCGAGGACAATACTTTCTTTGTCTTTGAGTGCTGACAAGAGGTAGGGGATGACTTTGGGGCTGTTGCAATCCCCCAATCCATCCACCGCCGCTTTTCTCAAATGTTTGTTCTTATTGGCGTAGAACTTCTCAAATTCTTTGATCTGCTTAGCGACTTCTTCTTTTTTGACTTTTTGGGCCCAAAGAGGGGAGGTGCTTGCCAAAGAGAGGGCGATGAACAGAAAGATAATTCGTCGGGGCATAGTCATTTCCAAATCTGTCCTTGGCACAGGAAACAGGATACTCATTACGAGGCTATTGTTGGACTTTCCAAGCTAAAAACTTTGGGCGTGAACAAATCAGGGTGGACGGCAAACTGGATGTCAGGGATTCAAGATCGCTTGGGCCGCTGGATCGGCACAGAATGCCTCCAGATCCTGTCGTTGAGTAAGGGCGGGGAAACGGTCAACGCCAAGGTCTTTCCATCTCCTAAGGGCCATGAGGGCCGCTCCAAGGCTTCCTGTGGTGGCGGCGTGGAGGACTTCGATGAAGTAGGGGTCTTGTTGGCGGGGTGACTTGCGGCGGGCGATCCTCAAACACACCCGCAGATTTCGAGCATCTCCGCTCAAGTGATTTTCCCAGGCATAGTGAACGCGGGAGCGCGCGATGATGCGGTCTCGCATCCTCTCCAGGGCAGCATCCTTATCGCCCGTGGCTTGATTGATGTCATAAATGACATCTCGCAGGCGGTCCAAGACCGGTGTGTCGTGAGGATGGCGTCCCAGATGAGCCAACAATTTGAGCCGCAATGCCGCCAAAGGTAGTCCTTCAAAACCGGCAATGGTGAATGAACCGCGCTCTTGTCGCCGGCCCCATGTGGTTGGATCGGTGACAAACGTAGCCACCGTGTCGGGTGTTTCGCCCAGGTAGAGGCTAAGCTCACCGCCGACCGCCCGGCGCCGGTCAGATTCCCCCAGTGCCTTGATCCACTGATCGACACAGTCAAGCGCTGCCTTGATGTGCCTTTGAGCTCCCAAGCATCGCGCTTTCAGTTGCCAAGAGGCGTCTGATGCCTGAGCATTATGGCCCCATAACTCAATCTGCTTGGAAAGATGCTCCAAAGCGTTTTGATAGAGCTGGGTTTTTCCTTCGACATAAAGTTCAGCCAGAAGTTGTCTAGCGAATGGCTCATCCGGATTGATCTTGAGGCAACTTTCAAGGCGCAGAACAGCGGCACTCTTGTTGCCAGATAGGGCTTCCAACCGTCCCAATAGACGAATGGTTGGCAGGTGCGCTGGCACCATATTTAGCTGCGTGTTTGCCAAGTCCCTGGCATCTTGAAGGGAGGGCAACCCTCGGGCAGCGTTTAAGAGCATGGTCGTTGCAAGATTGTCTGGTGCCGGACTCAAGGTCTCAAGGACAGCTCTTTGCTCGGCCAAGTTGTAGATTGTCGTAAGAAGTCGAAAGCGGACATGCGGCCTGAGCCAACTGGAAGCCGCTACGCGTGTGATGCTCTTGCCGACGATGCCCAAATCAGCCAAGTGGCGCGCCGATACTTTGATGTCTTGTGAAGCGACTGCGGCGTACTCTTTCTTCAAGAGCTCGCCCCGATCTCGCAGTGCGATCGCGGCACTATCCCGTTCAGCCCAAAGAACAATGACGCTCGCTGAGATCAAAGCAAGACCAAGAGCACAAACGCTGCGCCAAGTTCTTTTCCTAGCCAAAAGGGGGCCTTCACTGCCGCGATGCTTGACCAAGGCCAAACCCGTCAAGAAAGCCAGTGGGATTGTCGTGGCCACGTGCTGGAATGTCGCCCATGTGGCTGCAACCACCAAGATGCCGCTCCAAGATGCCAAAGTAAGCCTGGCCACGGCGCAAGAGCGTCGTCGCCACAGAGTCACAAACAACCCGGCAAGTCCCAGAAGCAGTAATCCGGCACCCAAAACGCCGTATTCACAGAGAATTCGTAAATACTCGTTGTGTGGATCATCAACCCGGCTTTGTAATCCGGAGAGACTCCACTCAACTTGGCCTCGCACACGATTGTGTTCAGCCCCGAAGCGGCCACCGCCAATGCCGATAACGGGGTGATCCGCAGTCAGCGCCCAGGCGTCCTTAGCTAATTCGCGCCGGACTATATTTGTCGGGTGGCTGGAGTCAAAAATACTGGCAACGCGTGACTTGAAGTTGGCTTGCAGGCTGGCCTTGGGCGCCAAAATCGCCACACCGATGAAAGACAAAATTAGGGCGGCGACGATAGCCAAGGTCGCCATTGATCGTTTCTTTTTCTCGCCCTTTGCTCTTGCGCTGGTGATTTCCAGAAAAAGCAAAACAGCAAGACAGGTGGTGGCCCCTAACCACACGCCTCTGGAATCAGAAAAGTACAATAATACGACGGTGGGGATGCCAAAGAGCAAGCCAAAGAGGACGGCGAGCTTGCCTTGGCAATGGCGCAACAAGAGGACCAAGAAACCGGAGAGGACCAAAACAGACTCACCCAAAAGGGCGCTGTTGCCGAGAGTGCTGGTCCAAAGCCCTTCGGTGTGAGCTACGGCAACAGGCCACCAGCCCTGGTCGAGAAGTTTCTGCGCCAACAAGAGAAAAAGTGGCAAGGAAGCCCCCACCCAAAGGGCTGCACTCTTGGATTGACCGCGCCAAAAATAGGCGACCAAGATGACGAGCAAGATCGGCAAGGCCAAGCGACTGAGGTCAATAAGGGCGCTGGCGGGATCCGTGCTCCAAGACGACATGAGACTCGTCGCTCCAAGCAAGAGCAGCGCTGGAGTCAGCCAAGATAAGAGCGGCCTACCTTGGAGAAAACCCTCCCACGAGTGGCGCCACGCTCCCATGGCTGCTGTGCCAATGGCCAAGGCACAGACCAACCACGGACTGATCTCAAAGGCGGAAAAAGTGGATGAGGCCGCAAGGGGTGTGAGAAAGAGGGCGACAAGGAGGGTTGGGCGCATAAGACTCGCTTGTCCTTGATGTGAGTCAGGAAAACAGGGCTTCGACGAATGTATCTGTGTCGAATTCCTCAATATCTTCTGCTTTTTCCCCGACGCCAATGAATTTCACGGGAACGGGTATCTCGTGGCGAATGCCGATGACCGCTCCGCCTTTGGCAGTGCCATCAAGTTTAGTCAAAAACAGGCCTGACACATCAATGGCCTCAGTGAATCGGCGAGCCTGCTCAATGGCGTTTTGACCGTTGTTGGCATCCAAGATCAATAGCACCTCATGGGGGGCATCGTCGATTTTCTTCGCCAAAACTCGTTCAATCTTGCTCAGCTCAAGCATCAGATTTTTTTGAGTGTGCAGGCGTCCAGCGGTGTCGACGATCAAGTAGTCAACATTCCGAGCAAGGGCGGCTTCGGCGGCGTCGAAGGCCACGCTTGCGGGATCGCTTCCTTGATTTTTCTTGATAATCTCGCAGCCCAAGCGTTCGGCCCAAATCGTCAGTTGTTCAACGGCGGCAGCTCGAAACGTGTCGGCAGCAGCGAGCATGACTTTCTTGTCTTGGTCGACCAAGAACTTGGCCAACTTGGCAATGGAAGTGGTCTTGCCACTGCCGTTGATTCCCGCCACCAAGATCACTGTGGGCCCAGATTTCGCTTGCACCAATCCCGGCTGATCATGGGACATGATGCGCTTCAAAGTGCCTTTGAGAAAATCGAAACATTCGTCCGTCGTGGTGATTTCTTTTTCTTTGTAGGCGTGGGTGACGTCTTCGACGATCTTCATCACAGTGGTGGGGCCTATGTCTGCGGAGTAGAGGTACTCCTCCATGGCATCCAAGATGTTTTGATCCAAGTCACGACCAAAAGGAAGAATCGCCTTGAGGCCTCCGAGGATTCTCTCCTTGGTTTTCGCCAAGCCCTTTTTGAGTTTCGCCGTGAGTTTCTTGAACACGTTTTGTTCCTAACTCTTGCTATGTGCCTGGTTGATGGTGTCGAGAACGCCATTGACAAAGGAACCTGATGACGCCGTGGAGAATTTCTTCGCCAAATCGACGATCTCATTGATGGTGACCGTGGG
>JAJRYU010000783.1 GCA_024275615.1 Planctomycetota bacterium | reverse complement strand
GAGACTCTTGCGCGAGAGATTCAACGGCTCAACAAGAAGCTTGATTCGATTAGCGATGTCCAGGGCCGGCTCATCGACGAAAACGCAGATTTGCGGCGAGACAATCAGGAACTTCGAGCGATGGTCGAAAACGACCTCGTTCCAACATCCGAGCTAGAAATTTCATTGAACGCCTTGGCCAACTCTCTCGGCACAGCCGCCGGAACCACAGTTGAGTCCAATGCTAATCCTATTACATTTTCAGGGGCATTCCGGTCACGAGCCGGATTTACTTCGAACCGCGACTTTGGTGCCGACAATGGTGGCGCCGATAGTGGCGATGACACGGGCACTTTCATTGACGCGCGAATCAACATCGCCATGGATTTTGCGCTTTCCCGCAACGTCACAGCTCACTTTGAAATGATCTCAGCTGGACTCTTCGAGAATCGCCAAGCTAACCACAATACCGGGTCTTTTGACGAGGTTGATCTGTACCAGGGTTGGGTCCTTATGGACAAGATCTTTGGCACTGATGAAATCGGCACCCGTGTCGGGCGTCAAGAGATTGTTCTTGGCAACGAACTTTTCTTTGGCAACAACAGCTTTTATGGTGGCGAGTCCTTTGACTCCGTACTCCTGTGGTGGGCGCAAAAAGAATGGAGCCTCACCCTCGTGTGGGCCAAGTTTGACATCAATCAAGTTTACAATGCCAGTGGCAACCCCTACCCAACCTACCAATCAGGGAGTGGCTTCGATGATGATGAAGCCTATGCCGCCTATTTCACGCTCAACACCATCGAAAACCACGTTCTTGATCTCTACTACTTCTTCTGGAACGGTCACAGCGCAGGTACGACCTTCGGCACCTTGGGCAACCCCATTGGCCTTGGACTCGGCGAAGAAGTCTTTGCTCACGTCTTAGGAATTCGCTTCGCAGGTGACCTTCCTAGTGTTGCTGCAGGTTTGGACTACAACATTGAATTTGCTTATGAAACTGGCAGCATCCAAGGAACGGGGTTGGATGTCGAGGGATTCATTCTCGAAGCCGAGCTCGGGATCACTTTCAACGCCGATAGCAAGTTCCGTCTCTTCGGTCGCTTCATCTATGCCGATGGCGCCGATGGTAATGAAACTGGTTTCGTGCCTCTCTTCACAGATCGTCACGAACAAGTCGACTGGGACGACCACACTTCAACACGCGCTCGTTGGGGGCTCATGGACATCATTCCTTTGACCAATGTGATCGCTGGCCAGATCGGTTTCGCTTTCAGGCCGGCCGAGGACTGGATCTTGGGGGCCACCGTATTGGGAGCATGGCGTGACCAAGACGTCCTGACCACCGATGGCAGCATGGACGACGGCATCGGCTGGGAAATCGATCTCTTTGCTGACTACCGTTACAGCGAAGAGACAACGATCAGCTTGGGTTTGGGTGTCTTCTTGCCAACCGATGGCTCACCTCTTCAGGGGTCAGTTGTGAGCGCCGGCAACAGCGAAGATGAACTCGCTTTCTTGCTTTACTTGCAAGCTCTGACAACGTTTTAGTAAGGAAGGCAGCGTCTATCGCTGCTCGCTTTGTCAAGCAAGTTTGATTCATAAAAGGGCGTCGCTTCTGCGACGCCCTTCTTTTCGTTGAGAAGCCAAGCATCACACCTCGGCCAACACTTTGTTTGCTCCGCTTGGACGCAAACCCTTTGCTGAACCGACGAAAGAACGTCCAGTTTTTAGGCCAATGACGAACCAAGCAAACGCTCCAGCTCCCGAGATGAAGACAACGTCACCCACGATGCGCATCCAGCGCAGAGTCTCCATCCATGGCTGCTGCATGAATTCTGCGGATCGGGCGTACCACATGCCGTGTTCAATGCTTGCCCAAGTCTGCAGCAAGCCGATTGGCAAAAGGCTCAAGATCACCATCAACGCTAAGCCTATGTTCATGCTCCAAAATGCATAGCGGATGACACCACTGCGCCACACGTGCTGAATAGTAAGACGCCTTAGAATCACCAGGATTAGACCGAGTGACAAGAGACCGTAGACTCCGAAGAGCGCGGTATGAGCGTGGACTGGTGTCGTGTTAAGGCCTTGCATGTAGTAAAGGGCGATCGGTGGATTGATCAAGAATCCGAAAATGCCGGCACCAACGAGATTCCAAAAAGCGACACCAACGAAGAAAGTGATCGGCCAGCGATAGCGGGCAACCCAAGGTGCCAGTTTTTGACTCCGGTAGGTTTCCCAAGCTTCAAATCCAATCAAGACCAGGGGAACAACTTCAAGAGCCGAAAAACTCGCCCCGACTGCCATAGCAGAGATGGGCGTTCCGCAGAAGTAGAGATGGTGCGCTGTGCCAGGTATTCCACTCACCAAGAAGATCGAGGTCGAAAACAAGGACGCCCGTGTTGCGCTCCTGTATTTGATCAGACCAAGTTTGGCGAAAAGGAAAGCAATAGCTGCCGTCGCAAAAACCTCAAAGAATCCTTCCACCCAAAGATGAACCACCCACCAGCGCCAATACTCCGCAATCGTCAGATGGGTGCGGGCCCCAATGAGCAAGGCCGCAGTGTAGAACAGACCGATGGCGACCGTAGCGCCGGTAAAAAGAAGAACAAGAGACCGCGACGTGGTCTTGGCTATCAAGGCCGGCCACATGCCACGCAGCATCAGCACCAGCCAGAGAACAACGCCGACGATGAATAGAATCTGCCAGAATCGACCAAGATCGACGTATTCATATCCTTGATGCCCGAACCAAAAACTCGCATTCAACGAAAACTTTTGCTGAATCGCGAACCACTCTCCCGCCAATGACCCGGCGACGACAACAAGAAGAGCGCCGAAGAGAACGTTCACGCCAAGCTTCTGGAATTTCGGCTCGCGTCCACCAATGATCGGCGCCAAGAACAACCCAGCCCCCAAGAACGCCGTAGCAATCCAGAACAGAGCTGTCTGCAAGTGCCATGTCCTCACCAGGGAATACGGCAAATATTCGGCAAGCGGAAACCCAAAGAACGACTTTCCTTCGACGGTATAGTGCGCTGTCACTGCGCCGAGCAGCACTTGGATGACGAACAAGGCAACCACGATGTAGGCATACTTGGCCACCGCTTTCATCGACGGCGTCACTTCAATCTTGTCGAGTGGGTCCTTGTCTGGGGCCACATGGTCTTCTTCACGTTTGTCCGTAAATGCCTTGTACCAGACCAAGGCACCGATACCGACCAGCAGCAAGACGATACTTATGACCGACCAAAACACATTCGCAGTACTTGGTTCATTGCCGACCAGAGGTTCATGAGGCCAGTTGTTTGTGTATGTGATCGAAGAATCTGACCTCTCGGTTGATGCCGCCCACGACGTCCAGAAGAAAAATGATGTCAGAGCACGACGCCGATCTGCATCAGGTATGGCACCATCATGGAGGGCATAGTCTTCCCGCAATTGGTCCAATTCTTCGGCGTCGCCGAAGAGATCAAAATAGTGTGCGGCAACTTGGCGCATCGCTTGGGCGCGCTCCTTGCTGATGACCAGGACATCATCTTGAGCGCGGAAGGTATTTTGCCGCATCTCTTCTTTGAGCTTCGCGGCAACGAGGTACCCGTCTTCAGAGTCGAGAGAATCAAAATCTCGCCCGGACTTTTCCTGCGCCAGGATGTCCCGAAGCGCCACGGCTTCCCGATGAAGCCAGTCCGCAGACCAATCCGGGGCCTGATAAGCGCCATGCCCCCAAACCGAACCAAGTTGTTGCCCGCCCATGCTCTGCCAAACTTGCTGACCTGTAAGGATGTCGTCCCGGGTCATCACCTGAACGCCGTCCGTCGTCTCGACAACGTGCGGAATCGGAGGGGCCTGTCGATAAATTTCCCGACCTGTCCATCCCAGGATAGTGAAAGTGACGATGAGGACGATTCCCAAACCAATCCACAGCTTGCGGTAGGAAGGAAGAACGGTGTTATGCCTAGTCATGTTGCTTTCCTTGTAAAGTGAATCCAGAGGCTAAGCCTCAGACCCCTTTTGGCAATTCCTGGACCAATCGATAGCTGTGGATATGAAAGGACTTAGGGTCGTCGTTGTCTGATACACAACAATCCAATCGTTGTCTCATCTACAACATTGTTGTATGAACAACAACATGAACCAGCTCAATTCCCTGCACGCCATCGCCTTGGATCTGAATCGCTCTCTTTTGGCCAACGATCGCTACCACCGTCTGCTCGCGGCTATCAACAAGGTGGCTCCTAGTGACGCCTCATGCTTGCTAAGGCTCGAAGATGACGAGTTGGTTCCATTGGCTGCCAGAGGTTTGGTCCCGGAAGCCTTGGGCATTCGCTACCGACAAAGTGACCATCCGCGCTTGGCTATCATCGCTGCATCCAAAGAGCCGGTTCGTTTTCCTGCTGATTCGCACCTTTCCGACCCATTTGACGGACTTGTTGCCGGTGGTGCCCTCGAAGTGAACCATATCCATGCCTGCCTTGGTTGCCCCCTCAGAGTCGACGGCACGCTCATCGGTATTCTGACCTTGGATGCCCTCGACCCCGACGCATTTATGACTCTGAGCGACCTATTCCTAAAGACCCTCGGTGCGCTCGCCGGAGCCGTCCTTCGAACTGCTGCCTTGATCGAAAATTTGTCTGATCAAGCGCGGCGAGAAGGCATGGTCGCCAACGAGTTGATGCGCAGCTCATTTCGCACAGGTCGCCGGGAGATGCTGGGCACATCGTCCGCCATGGAGGGATTGAGGTCTGAAATTGAGCTTGTGGCCTCAACGGATTATCCAGTCTTGATAACCGGCGAAACCGGAAGTGGTAAGGAACTGGTTGCCACAGCGCTCCACCGGGCGTCGGCACGGTCAGGAGCCGCCCTTATACGGGTCAATTGCGCGGCCTTGCCCGAGTCACTCGCAGAAAGCGAACTCTTCGGCCACAAGCGCGGTGCTTTTTCCGGCGCCGACCGAGACCGGCCCGGGAAATTTGTTGTTGCGGATGGCGGCACCTTGTTCTTGGACGAGATCGGCGAACTTCCCCTTCCTCTCCAGGCCAAGCTCTTGCGCGTCTTGCAGGACGGTGAAATCCAAAAAGTTGGGGAGGACCATTCGAGTAAGGTCGACATCCGTCTGATTACCGCCACAAACCGAGACTTGGAAAAAGAGGTGAAGGCAGGTCGATTTAGAGAAGATCTCTATCACCGTTTGGCAGTCTACCCTCTCCCTGTCCCGGCCTTGCGCGAACGAAAGAGCGATATTCCTCTGCTCATTGGTCATTTCTGTGAGCGCATTCGCCGGCGACATGGCCTCAAGGAGATTCGCTTTGACCCGCAATTGCGCGATCGCATGCAAGCGGCGACTTGGCCCGGCAATGTGCGTGAACTTGAGAACACAGTGAGTCGCTTGGTTCTGAGATCAACGACGAGCCTGACCCCCGGGTCAAGAGTCCATGTACGCGATTCCTCGTCGCTGTCGTTGGAAAAATCGGAATCAACAGCTCAATCTGCGGCCATCCGTCCCCAGATTTCAGACCAGGGATTTAGAGCGGCTGTCCGCGAATTTGAACGCAATCTGATCCTGAATGCCGTCGAATCTCACCAAGGAAACTGGTCGGCGGCAGCACGAACCCTAAAATTGGACCGCAGCAATCTCCACAATCTCTCCAAACGTCTTGGACTTAGAGGTCACTAGAAAGAACCAGACTCAGCTGCGTGGATAAAAATTCGTTTCTGGCCAATAGGTTATTGCCGCCCAACACTAGGCCAATACACCGAGGCCTGGGTAAATTTGAGCACGCCGGTGGGGATTTCGGGTATTCTTGGCTGTTCAGAATCCTGTGAAACGAGAAAGAATTTCCCAATTCGGTCAAATTTCCTATCATCGGGCATGCCAATTGACACCAATCAAGAAGATATTTTTCACGCACGTCGAGGTGATCGTGATGCTCTTGACCGTCTCTTGGCTCGCCTCCACACCCGCCTTGAACTAATCGCTCACAATGAAATGGGACCTGGACTCAGAGCCAAAGTCCATACGTCCGACCTGCTCCAAAGTGCTTTTTTGGATGTCGTTCGCTCTGTCGAGGATTTTGAAGGCGAAACCGAAAACCAATTTATCGGCTGGTTTGGCCGCATTCTCAACCACAACATTCGCGACAAAGTGCGCTATTTCGAGGCGCAGAAACGACGATCTGGAGATCGAGAAACCGTCTCCAATCTTGAAGATCCAAACGTAAGCCCCAGTGAAGGTGTTCGCATCACCGATCGCGAAATCCAGCTGACTGAGCAAACCAAACGGGCTTTGGCCAAACTCTCACCCCAGCACCGGAAAGTCCTTGAGCTCAGATTCTCCGATGGCCTGACTCACAAGGAAATCGGCGAGAAACTCGACCGAACTCCTGAGGCTATCCGTGTCATGGTCTGCCGTGCCCGGAGCGCCCTTGCCATGCAGATACGAAGAGACTCCGGGGGCAAAGCAAAAATCTGAGAAATCCGGTAACGCTTCCGAAAACTTCACGCCCTTTTCTTGTGGGGGCAGCTGCCACTGAATCCACCACCATATCAGCGACATTCACGTGAGGGCCCAAGAACCAAGCGCTAGCCCTCTCTCACTTATCAGACTAGACCGCAAGACCGTCGTGCGTACACCAATTCGGTTAGGAGACCACCACATGAAACTCATCTACTGTATTCTTACTCTCGCGCTTGTTTTTTCTTTCAGCCAATCTTTGATGGCGCAAACTCAGCCAACGGTTCATCCTCTGACCATAGCGGTTACACCAGATCCCCTCCTCGCCGGAGCTTACTCCATGGAAATCGCTGGAAGCAGTGGCGCATGGGTATACCCGCTGGTCAAAGTCTTCCTAGAAGCGGACCCTTTGGATCCCGTTGCCCAGTCCTTTGTGGCTTCTGAGTTGAGCATGTATCCGTTCATGGCGCCGACGACCATCAACATTCCGACCTCGCCTACAGAATACACAATCCTGCCCAACCAACCGCAACTGAGTTACGGCGCCAGCGACTTCAGTGGCCTGCTCACCAGGGCCTTGGCCGATCCATCCAACCCAGACACGGTCTTCGAATTCTTTCAACACATCTACTGGGCTGCATGAGTGAGCGCCACCCG
>JAJRYU010000782.1 GCA_024275615.1 Planctomycetota bacterium | reverse complement strand
CGCCATCTATCAAGCCAGATTCAATCGCTATCTCAATGCTCGGGGTCTCTGCGATACCTCCAAGTCTCGGGTGTGGTATTACATGGGAGATGGCGAATCTGATGAACCCGAGTCCTTGGGTTCTCTGTCGATAGCATCTCGCGAAGGTCTCGATAATCTCGTCTTTGTCGTCAATTGCAATTTGCAACGACTCGACGGCCCCGTGCGTGGCAATGGCAAGATCGTTCAAGAATTGGAACGCGTCTTCCTTGGTAACGGCTGGCGCGTCATTAAGTGTCTTTGGGGAAGAGACTGGGATCCGCTTTTTGCCCAAGACGAAGACGGCGTATTGGTGGAAGCTCTCAACAAAGTCGTCGACGGCGAGTGGCAAAAGTATGGCTCAGAATCCGGTGACTACACACGCCGGGAGTTCTTCGGGCAAGATCCAAGAATGCTCCAAATGGTGGAGGACGTCAGTGACGACAAGATCCTTCGCCTTCGCCGTGGTGGTCACGATCCGGTGAAGATCTACTCAGCCTATAAGGAAGCCTGCAAACAAGATGGTCGGCCGACTGTCATCCTCTTCCACACCGTGAAAGGATGGACCTTGGGAGAGGGTTTCGAAGCCAGCAACGTGACTCACCAAATGAAGAAACTCACCTTTGATCAACTCAAGAGATTTCGTGATCGCTTGCAGTTACCTATCGAAGACGAAGATATTCTCGAATCGAAGTATTATCACCCTGGTCCGGACAGCGAGGAAGTTAAATACCTTCGGATGTGCCGCGAAGCCCTGGGCGGATTCATTCCCAGCCGCCGACCGCGGGAGACGAAAGTCCTTGGAGTACCAGACGCGAAAATATTTTTGGAGTTCGACAGCGGAAGCGGCGCTGGCCGTGGTGTGTCAACAACCATGGCATTTGTCCGCCTCCTATCCAAACTCCTCAAAGACAAAGCCATCGGCAAAAATATCGTGCCCGTCGTTCCGGACGAAGCGCGAACTTTTGGCATGGATTCTTTGTTTCGCCAAGTGGGCATCTATGCGCATGGTGGGCAAAAGTATGAGCCTATTGACCGCAACATGCTGCTCTACTATCGCGAGGCCGCGGACGGTCAGCTATTGGAAGAAGGCATCACCGAAGCTGGCGCCATGTCGTCATTCATCGCTGCCGGTACCAGCCACGCGACACACAACGTGCCGATGGTGCCATTCTATGTTTTCTACAGCATGTTCGGTTTTCAACGCATCGCCGACTTGATCTGGGCTTTTGCTGATAGCCGCGGTCGAGGTTTTCTCATGGGAGCTACCGCCGGGCGAACGACGTTGAACGGCGAGGGCTTGCAGCACGAGGATGGGCATAGCCATTTGATGGCAACAACGGTTCCGTCAATTCGTGCCTATGATCCAGCATTTGCCTATGAAATCGCTGTCATCATTCAGGACGGTTTGAAACGCATGTATGCCGACGGAGAAGACACCTTCTACTACCTGACGGTACAGAACGAAAACTATGAAATGCCGCCGAAGCCGACGGGGAAATCTATTGACGAAGGTATCATCAACGGTCTTTATCGTTTCAAGAAGGCAGGCAAGAAGAAGAAACATGCGGCACAGATTTTGGCTAGCGGCTGCATCATGCTTCAAGCTGAACGGGCTCAGGAGATCTTGGCCAAGAAGTACGATGTGGCGGCAGACATTTGGTCCGCCACTAGCTATCAGATCATGAGGAATGATGCCCTCGCCTGCGAACGATGGAACAGGCTTAATCCCAAGAAGAAAGCCCGCGTTTCTTTCGTTGAGAAGACTCTCAAGGGTGTCCATGGCCCCATCGTCGCGGTGAGCGACTACATGAAAATGGTGCCGGAACAAATCACCCGCTGGGTACCCAATACCTTCGTACCTCTTGGCACAGATGGATTTGGCCTGAGTGATACGCGAGAAGCCTTGCGCCGCCATTTTGAAGTGGATGCTGAGTCGATCGTGATCGCAGTTCTGGACGGTTTGCGTCAAGATGGTGTGGTGACAGCCGATTCGGTTGCCAAGGCCATCAAGGACTTGGGTGTCGATCCAGAGAAAACAGACCCTATGTCGGTTTGAGTCCTATGAGTCGAACAAAACTAAAAGATGTGGTCGCAGTCTTGGAAGGGATCGCTCCTTTGCATTTGGCAGAGGAGTGGGACAACGTCGGGCTTCTTGTTGAGCCCAAAGCCAATGCTTCGGTCAAAAAAGCCATCCTAACTATCGATCTGGGTCAGACAGTCTTTCAGGAATGTCTTGATCGTGGTTGTGACTTCATAATCAGCTATCACCCGCCAATCTTCACCGGATTCAAACGGCTCTTGCAAAAGACTCCGCATCAACAGGTTATCTTGGCGGCTATTAGGAAGGGCATTGCCGTCTATTCACCCCACACTGCCTTGGATGCTGCCATAGGCGGTGTCAATGATTGGCTGATCAGTGGGTTGGGCACCAAGGACATCGTCGCAATCGACAAGAGGGCGGAGTTTCCTGGTGGCATGGACACAAAAATCGTTGTCTTTGTCCCTGACACGCACGTCGAGTCCGTACGTCAATCTTTGGTTGAGCTTGGTTGTGGGCGCATCGGCGACTATTCGAGTTGTTCTTTTGAGTTAGAAGGCCAAGGTACCTTCAGAGGCGGCGAGAATTCGATGCCACGTATTGGTCAATCTGGCCAATTGGAACGTGTCGACGAAGTGAGATTAGAAATGGTTTGCCGGCAAGAAGATCTTGCATCAGTCGCGCGGGTCATAGAAGCGTGCCACCCCTATGAGGAAGCGGCCTGGGACGCTTTTAGTCTGAGACCGCGGCCGAAGTCTGGCTTGGGGCAAGGTCGCATGGGGAGATTGCCTCGGCCCATTTCTTTGTCGACGGTAGTCAAGAGAATTAAGCAGCACTTAACCTTGGATCATATTCGTGTGGCTCGGCCTGACGGTGGCGGTGCAACGATTGAAACCGTGGCCGTTTGCGCTGGAGCGGGGGCCAGTGTTGTTCTTGGCCAGAATGTTGACCTCATTGTGACTGGAGAAATGCGTCACCATGATGTTCTTGCCTGCGTTGAGAATGGACAAACCGTGATTCTCTGCGACCACACAAATACGGAGCGTGGTTTTCTCAAGACTTACGCCGAGCGCCTCAATAGCAGTCTGGCATCTGTCGAGTTTGTCGTCGCCCAAACAGACCACGATCCGCTAACCATCGTCTGAGGGACATGAGGCCCGGATGCCTTCGTTCTGAGCTATTTTTCTAAATAGGGTTCAAATACGTCTGGAATTCTTCCACCAGGGAGGATCTTAGGGTCCCAGTGGGCAGCACCATGATCGGTCATGTCGATGAACTTTCCTGTCTGCATTTCGAAGCCGCGGATGGTTGCTTGGCCTTTCTTATCGACGTCAATGACAAGAGCGGCATCACGGGGTCGATCACCAATTCCGACAGCTAAGTAAGTGAGTTGAGTGCCGGGTTCCTTCGTATCTTCTTGTCGAAACAAGTGGATCGAGCGCCGAAAAGCACCGATGTCACCGGCGAACCAATAGATGGGGACTTTTTTTGATGCCAAGCGTAGTCGTGGACGAATGTCGCGGTTGAACATTGGCCGATCCTTGGGCCGAGTCGCAAAAACCTGCAACCCCGCCGGATCATTCCCACCCACGGCGCAGACCACAGTTTCTTGAGTCCCAGCCCAAATAACTTTGTGCCCGAAAACAAAGAGATTCTGCGGCGCGTCGTCTCCTTCGCATTGAGCAAGTTCCGAATAGAGAAAGGTGAGCTGTTCGTCGCTGATATTCCAAATATCAAGCTCAGTATCGAGGATGACGAATCTTGAACCGCGATACGAAAAAGCGAAGTACGTCGTTCCGAAGAGCTTGTTGTACATTTTTCTTACCACGAGGTCGTGGTTCCCCGGTGCATTGATAACCGGGCAACTCAGTGTACCGAGAATCTTGAGCGTACTTTTGATCTCCTCATCTTTCCAGAGATAGAAACAGTCTCCCAATAAGACGCAAAGTTCTGGATTGAGGGCATTCAGTCTGGGGATGGAAGAAACAAAAGAAGGGGCGGGACGATCGTGCTTGAGGCCGGGTTGGCCATAGAGATGTCCCAAGGTGATGAAACGAAAGGGGCCTTTTTCTCGCTCTGGCAGAGGCAATCGATTCATGGAAACGAGGTCAGGGAGCAAATCTGCCGTGGGAATCGTCGCTTGTGGCTTTTCATCATTGGAACAACTCAAGGACAAAAGTGCCACCACCAAAGATGCAATAAAGAGCAAGATACGAGCCATCGTTTTTTTTCCTCGTTGCGAGTTCGTCTCGATGTTAGTCAAGGACTCGCGTTGAGAAAAGGACGATTGCCGGATTAGGAAGTCAAGCTCGGCCGCCTTGTTCATGAGATCGTGGTTAGCTGCGGCCAGGGATTCGTATGCCTACTTTGAGTCGAATCCAAAGGTTAGTCTTCGAATTCTCGAGATTTCTCACTGGCCACAAGGTGGTCATGACAATGTGGGCTAACTTCTCGGCGATAGTGTTTTCAAAAACGCCAAGACGGCTTGCAGATCGCCGGCGGTCAGGTCATCGGGTGTTGGAACTCCCTTGGGGTGCCCAATCCATTTTGGCAAGAGTCTCTTTGCCGTCTTTGAGCCTGCTCTTCGATTGGCTTGCTTGCGCAAGTTGCGGACACGTTTCCAGTTGGCTCTCACCTGTCTGAGTTCACTGACATGGGTTTGGATAGTCTGCTCCAATGTAGCCACCGAACCATCGCGAAAATAGGGGCCTGTGCGCGCTACATCCCAAAGCGAAAGAGTGTGCATCTGTTTAAAACTCGGGTCTTGGCCATCATAAGTGGTTCGGCGGTTCGCACTTGCTGACATGGTCGCATCGCAACCTTGAAGCTGGGGGGCCAAGCGATCGAACAGCTCACGGCCGATGCCGGTTTCGGGCAGTTGCATTTTCATGTTGGCGAAGCTGCGGCGCGCCTTTGCCGCCAAGATGAGGCCACGTTGGCTCTGGGCCACATCGCGCGCGCTGCCCGGGAGAAAGGCGGTATGGAGGAGCCCGTCACTGAGGGCTTCACCCGAGTGACAGTGGGCACATTGACCGCCCCCTTGGAAGATCTTCAGCCCACGGCGCTCGAAAGTACTCAACGCGTTTTGGTCCCCAGCGAGGAAATTGCGGTATGGACTGTTAGGTGCCTCGATGGTTGACAAGTAGGCCGCCAGAGCTTCGCCGACGCGCTTAGCGGTAATCCCCAAGATGCCGGGACCATAGGCCCGTTCAAAACTTGCTTTCATGCCTTGAGAATTCTTCAGGCGCCCAATGGCATCTTTGACGCTTGAGGCCATTTCTAAAGGATTTTCGATGGGCACTAGGCAACGCTCCGCCAAGGTGAGTGCCTGACTTGATTTTAGTGGTGACGCATTGGCGAGCCTAGGGCCGGGGAATTGAGGGACATGAGCGATAGCGAACATTGTCGGCGAGTTACGTCCAACTCCTGTTCCTAAGATGCCGGGAGACTCGGCGACGCCATCGGTAAAGGAGTAGCTGGGTTCATGACAGGTCGCACATGTCATTTGTTTCTTGCCGCTCAAGTGTGGGCTGCGAAAGAGGCTGCGCCCCAAGGCCACACGATATGCCTGGCGTTCGTCCTTGACCTTGTGGGTGTCTTTTTGCCCCCAAAGAGGAAGCAACATGAGCTGACAAGAAACTGTGAGTGTCAAGAAAAGGCACTTCATCGCTATCTCCGTATCCACTGTGGACGTCCTCCATGACGATCCTCTCATTCCCGAGTAACGAAGAAACTCCGAGTTTTCCCAAAGGGTGCTTCTCTGAAAACGACTTTGGCGAATGGGCTAAGACAACAAAAACTGAACCTCATGGGTGGGACTCCGTTTGAAAAGCAGCGGAGAAAACCATGAAGAATCTTGTTGTGGCGATGGTGGCGCTTTGCGCCCTTGGGCTGGTGTTTGTCTACTGGGGTGAAAATTCAAGCGATGACGCGAAGAACTCCAAGGGAGTGGTGGCGCAAAGGATTCCACCAATAAGGCAGTCCACAGGGGCCGACGAACCAGCTGAGGTGTTGCCGACAGAGCCTCAAGGACTTGCCGAATCATCAAGCGATATGCTTGCCACGGAGGTCGTCGATCATGTCGAAATAGACGAAGAAGCCGCGCCTGCCATCACCCAGAGATCAGGCGCAAAGAGCCACCCAGCTCCTTCTGCTGTTCCCAAAGCGACAGCAACTCCCTCGGTTGCCGCCCAGAACTCTGGCGGAATCAAGCACAAGAACGATGCCATCGGTCTTGGGGGCGGCTCCAGCGGATCGTTCGGTGGACGTCGGGGAGGGCGGAGACGGGCAAGAAGAGGACGGGGTAGATCGACGAAGAGGTCTATTCTGCGGTCGCGTTCCTTACGTTCCCGTCGGACAATAGATTCGCCCTTTGTCGAGACGTTTACAGACACACTAAACCGAGCCTTCTCCACCTTCTCAGTTGACGTGGATACGGCTTCCTACTCAGAAGTACGTGGCTTTCTAAACACAAGTGCTGCTGTTCCCAGGGGATCAGTACGGACCGAGGAGTTTCTCAACTACTTCACTTATTCCCTGCCCGAACCGGCAAAGGGAGAAGACTTGAGCACTTGGGCTGAAGTCGCAACCTGTCCTTGGAATCCAAGTAATAAGCTTGTGCGCATCGGTGTAGGTGCTCCTCTTGTTGACAAGGCCTCAAGGCTTCCGGCGAATCTTGTTTTTCTCCTCGACGTATCCGGATCGATGCGTGGAGCCAAGAAAATCGAACTTCTCAAGAAATCGATGATGACTCTCTTGGCGTCATTGAACGAAGACGATTGTGTAGCCATCGTCACTTATTCCAATCGGGCCCGTATTGTGCTTCCTTCGACACCAGGGAATCGCAAAAATCTGATCGCTCAATCGATCGCCGCATTGACGGCCCGGGGGTCGACGAACGGTGAACAAGGTTTGCAAATGGCCTACAAGTTAGCCGTGGATTCTCTCATCAAGGGAGGGATCAATCGAGTTGTTCTGGCCACAGACGGAGATTTCAACGTCGGCGTCTCTGATGCCAACGCTCTGGCCCGCTTTGCCGGGAGCAAATACGCAGTAGCCACAGATAGTTGCACTAATGCTTTATTTTTATGTTTAAAATATCTTAACGCGACCGGAAAAATACGCATTCCTAAAAATACTTAT
>JAJRYU010000781.1 GCA_024275615.1 Planctomycetota bacterium | reverse complement strand
CATATGCACGCCTTTGTCACCAAAACATCCTCCAAGAATGTCGCCCCAGGAAACATCACCTGCATCAGTGAGAGTACGACGAATCCGTTCTTGGTCGATCAAATCAACCGGCTTTCGCCCATACTTGAGTAGGAAGGTGACATTGGAAAGTCGTGGTTCTCGGCAGATTTCGGATTCGCTGATCAGTTCGTAACGGTAGCCAATAATGGGCAAGACGTTGGCAAGATAATCCGCACGGAGCTTGGTATAAGGATCCTCCATTTCTTCGTCACATTTGACCTCTTGGAAAATGCCCCCATCCAGTGTCTCAACATAAAGGTCCGGAAAATGCATCCGCACCTTGCCATCCAATCTAAAAATCAGACACGCGGGTTGCTCCGTGAATGCACTGACGAAGGGATCCACATCGAGGAGTCGGAAAGCATCCCTTTCGAGAGGAGATTCGGCCTGCATCATCCGTCCAGCCTTGAAGCCTGGATATTTGAACGTCACCCGGGCATTCGAGCGCTTGACGACTCGACGTGCCCGAATTTTCTTTGGGTCCGCCCACTCGATGCGACAGCCAGCCGCGCCCAAATCTTCTGAATCGATATTTTTCATAGTTACACCCACAAATATTCGGTTGCCATTGGCGACTCAACACGGGCCGCAACGCGTGTATGGAATATTTCTAACACAAAAGACCATGATCATCAATATTGATGATTTTTCATCGATCATCGTGATCTTTCATCAATGAAGCAGGGGATGCGTTAGGATGCGATTGGTTGGTTAAATTTAGAGAGATTATTCAAGAAATGGCGGTAACGCTTGACAAATGGCAAGACCGCGCCAGCAAGATGATCAAGGCTGAGCTGCTTGATAAAGACTGCACTTACAGCGACTTAGCAAAAAGACTCGCGAAAATTGGCGTGAAATACGATGATCGGACGTTAGCGAATCGTATAAACCGTGGCACGTTCTCGGCAGCGTTCTTTCTTCAATGCTTGGTGGCTCTCAACATTAAGCGCATTGATATCCCTGATGACCTGTTCAGTCGTTGACCGAACACTAATACTGGGGTGTGACGCGTAATCGCTTTTTACTCAGTCGCTTAAGAAACCTTCCGCACATAAACGAAAGTTAGAAGACAACGAGCAAAAATGGCCCTGAAGAAGTCCGAACTATACTCCTCCCTCTGGCAAAGCTGCGATGAACTACGCGGCGGGATGGACGCCTCCCAGTACAAGGACTTTGTCCTCACCCTGCTTTTCGTCAAATACATCTCTGACAAGTACGCCGGGAATCTCAATGCACTGATCCAGGTGCCCGAGGGTGGCTCTTTTGCCGACATGGTCAAGCTCAAGGGCGACAAGGAGATCGGCGACAAGCTCAACAAGATCATTGCCCGGCTGGCGGAGGAAAACGAGCTCAAGGGCGTTATCGACGTCGCGGATTTCAACGACGAGGACAAGCTCGGCAAGGGCAAGGAGATGGTGGACCGGCTCTCCAAGCTCATCGCCATTTTCGATGGTATCGACCTGCGTGCCAACCGCGCTGACGGCGACGACCTGCTGGGGGATGCCTACGAATACCTCATGCGCCACTTCGCCACCGAGTCCGGCAAGAGCAAGGGTCAGTTCTATACCCCGGCCGAGGTATCGCGCATCCTGGCCAAGGTCATCGGCGTCAACAAGGCGACCAGCCAGGATCAGACGGTATATGACCCCACCTGCGGTTCCGGCTCCCTACTGTTGAAAGTGGCCGATGAAGCCTCGCACGGTCTGTCGATCTACGGTCAGGAAATGGATAACGCCACCGCCGCCCTGGCGCGCATGAACATGATCCTGCACGACAACCCAACCGCCGAGATCTGGCAGGACAACACCCTGGCGAACCCCCAATGGAAGAACAAGGACGGCAACCTAAAGACTTACAACTTCGCCGTGGCCAATCCGCCGTTCTCCTTCAAGGCCTGGAGCAATGGCCTCGACCCCGAGCACGACGAGTTCGGCCGCTTCGAGTACGGTATTCCACCCGACAAGAACGGCGACTACGCCTTTCTGCTGCACATCATCAAATCCCTCAAGAGTACCGGCAAGGGTGCTGTCATCCTGCCCCACGGTGTGCTGTTCCGGGGCAACGTCGAGGCGGCCATTCGCCGAAACCTGATCCGGCGCGGCCTTATCAAGGGCATCATTGGCCTGCCTGCCAACCTGTTCTACGGCACCGGCATCCCGGCCTGCATCCTGGTGATCGACAAGGAACACGCTGCCTCCCGTAAGGGCATCTTCATGATCGACGCCAGCAAGGGCTTCATCAAGGATGGCAACAAAAACCGCCTGCGCGAGCGCGACATCCACAAGATCGTCGATGTCTTCACCAGCCAGGCCGAACTGCCGCGCTACGCGCGCATGGTGACGTTCAGGGAAATCGAGAACAACGACTATAACCTCAACATCCCGCGCTATATCGATTCCAGCGAGCCGGAAGACCTGCACGACCTCAATGCCCATCTCAACGGCGGTATCCCCGAGCAAGACATCGACGCCCTGCAAGATTACTGGCAGATCTTCCCGACCTTGCGCCAGGTGCTCTTCAAACCGGCCAGTCGCCGCGGTTACAGCACCGCACTGGTCGAGGCCAATCGGGTCAAGGCCTCCATCCTCGATCATCCCGAGTTCGAGACTTTCCGTGAGCAGGTGCTAAGCCGTTTCCGAACTTGGCAGGATACCCACCTTCCCAACCTCAAGGCACTGGTACCGGGCAGCGACCCCAAGAGGCTCATTGGCGAACTGTCAGAAGACTTGCTGAAGCAGTTTGCCGATGCGCCGCTGGTGGACAACTACGCCATCTACCAACACCTGATGGATTACTGGTTCAATGTCATGCAGGACGATGTCTATGCCATCGCTCAGGATGGATGGCTGAACGCGGCCAAGCCACGGGAGCTGGTGGTGGAAAAAGGCAAGAAGCTCACGGAAAGCCCGGATCTTGTCATTAACAAGAAGAAATACAAGACCGACCTCATCCCACCAAGTCTGATCATAACCCGCTACTTTGCTGAAGAGCAGGCCGCTATTGATGCCCTGCAAGCAAAGGCCGATGTTGCCGCACAGGCGCTGGAAACCTTCATAGAAGAGAATAGCAGTGAAGAAGGTTTACTCGAAGATACTAAAAACGACAAGGGCAAGATCACCAAGGCCAGCCTCAAGGCGCGGCTGGTCGAAATCAAGGGCCAGCCAGATAGTGAAGAAGAACTGAAAGCTATAAAACGGTGCCAGAAACTCATTGATACCGAAGCTTCCGCCAGCAAACAGGTAAAGGAAGCACAAATGGCACTGGACGAAAAGGTCTTTTCCCGCTATCCGAAACTCAGCGAGGATGAGATCAAGCAACTCGTTGTCGAAGATAAATGGCTCACCGCCATCGAGGCTGACGTGCAGGCCGAGGTCGAGCGCGTCACCCAAAGCCTCACCACCCGCATCAAGACACTGGAAGAACGTTATGCCGAACCGTTGCCCGATATTCTGGACGAGGTCAGCGAACTATCGGCGCGGGTGGACGCGCACCTGAAACAGATGGGACTGGAATGGAGAACCGGAGCGTGAGCACGGAACCAATGGAAGTCAGGGATGCCGCTGCCAGCTATACCGTACAGCGAGCAGAACAGGATGTACCACCGGGGTACAAGCAGACCGAGGTTGGTGTGATTCCCGAGGATTGGGAAGTTCGGAATCTAGGAGTCTGTCGGACTTGGCATCGAAATGCGAGCAACTAAGGGCATCCAGTAAAAAATCATGCTTTTTTTCTTGACCATGAAGATAATTCGCACTTTATTTCGGACGGCAAGAGCGTCCCTACCCACTTCGCATCCCCTCAGGGCATGCAGTCGTTTCAAATTCCAACCAATGCAGACCAGACTCCATTCACTTTGAACGGAGT
>JAJRYU010000780.1 GCA_024275615.1 Planctomycetota bacterium | reverse complement strand
GTGACTCGCAACCCATCAACGATTCAAAGTCGCGCCAGCTCACCTTTTACTTAGGGGGTGAAGTGGATCGTTTTCCATACGCCGAAGACTTCGGCTTGGCGACTGAGCCCAACGGCCCTCCGCTTGGCTGGACTCATGGAATCCCCAGCCCTGGAACAGATTGGATTTTCACCAGCAATCCAAACAAGCACGACTCAAATCTGTATCTCGGCGATCACACCTCGGGGTTAGTTGGTGCTGGCATGTGTGCCATGGTGCCAACGAGTCTTAGTCACAATGCCATTGTCTTGAAGACACCCACTTTCGATTTTACCAATGCCGTCAATCCACGCTTTGAGTTTTGGTATTCGAGCCGCGTGTTCTCCGGCATCATCATTCAACCGGCCAACGTCTTTCGTCTTGACCTAGTGCTTCAGCCATCCGGCCCAACAATCTGGGACATTGTTGGCCCCATCGGTGATCCCTACGTCTTCGCTTCAACTTGGGATTACTTCGGTGTTGATCTGAGTGCTTATGCTGGCCAAAAACTGCTTTTGAGATTTCGCGTGGATAGCTCGCTCAATGTGAATGGGCACTCCTTTCTCTTAGACGACGTCTTGGTCACGGATCACGTCTTAGGGTTTGGTCAGCCACCTCAGCCTGGTCTTGCTGTCATGGACCTCAACGGGGCTCTCAGCCCAGGAGGCCTGGATGTGTCATTTTTGGAAAACGGGCCCTATTCGGCTTCGGCAAGCCCCGGTGGGCCCCTCAGCTTCGCTTTTGAAGGCGACTCCAACCAGCCTATCGTTGTCCTCTTTGGCAATCTCAATGTGCAAGCAGCAACATTCGGCAACATTGGCCAAATGGACATTGGTGGCATGGCCGACCCAACGACTGGGATTCCCGTGGGTATCGCCACGCTCTTCAACGGCACGAACCCTCTGGGTTTGAATCCACTTTTTGTCACCAGCTCCAGTGGGGATGCTTTGCTCCAATTGACCTTGCCCGCCCTTCCCCCGGGAATCTTGACAACTTTTCAGGCGGCGATCACAAATGACTCTTTTGGTATTTCTCTTTCCAACTGTATCCAGCTGGAGGTCAAGTGATGGTTTTGGAACGAGCCCGCCGGGCAATTTTGATCGTAGTGATCCTCGGCACAAGCGCACCGACCCTTGCTGCTCAACAATTGACAACGCCCATGGGAGGCAACGCGAGTCAAGATGGCTTCGTTTTTGACTTGGAAGCATCCACAAACGTCCTCATAGATTCCCTTGACTACGAAATCCCCGTGGCTTTTGGTCCTTTTGACATCGAAGTATGGACGACCCGAGACGGTGGGAGCTACGTCGGCAGAGAAGAAAACCCCCATGCTTGGATTCGTCTTTCCATTCAGGAAAATGTCAATCCTCAAGGAGTAGGATCATGGACGTCTCTGCAGCCCGATTTGAATGTCTTGATTGCGGCAGGCAAGAAACGAGGTTTTTATGTCGTCCGGACCGACCTTGGCCCCGTGTTAGGAAGCCTCATCGGCAGTCCGGGGGTTATTTACGTCCAGAATGGCGACTTGAAGCTCTTTTCAGGTTTCGGAACGGATTACTTCAAGAAACGCCAGCCAGCCGTGCCGAATACAAGAATCAGCTACCATGTCCCTGGCCCCTTCACCTCTGACTTAGCAGTCACGCGGGTTTTGGCCCCCGTCTTGGATTCCCTTTTCTGTTCCGTTGGTTCTACTGGCGAAACTCTGCAAATTGAAATACTCAATTTAGGGACCGCCGCAGTTTCCCCAGGCACCTTCATTCCTGTCTCTTACGCAGTCAATGGTGGCCTGCCTGTTTCGGAATTTGCTTTGGCGTTAGGCGGCATTGCACCCGGAGCGACCTTTTCGTTTGCCTTCACAACTCCCCTGGATCTGTCAAATATTGGCGCCACTAGCATCACCGTTGCCCAAGCGTTGATTGGCGATTTGAATCCTAATAACGATTCCATCGAACACATTTTTCGACCTGGCGGAGAGAAGAGAATCACCGCCTATCCTTGGGAAGAAACCTTCGAGTCTCTTTCCCATGCCAATCTCTTGGTGCCGCCTTTGGGGTGGACTCAAGAATCGGCCGATTCCAGTGGCCCCTACACGGATTGGTACTTCGAAGACAATGGTTTTGGTACTGCCCCCAGTACTGACCATACGACCGGAGTCCTTTATCAAGGACTCTTCGCCTATTTGAATGATCAGGGGGCTAGCCCGGCTATTGCTCTTAGGAGCCCCTGTTTGGATCTTTCCGGAATCATGAATCCAGAGCTGATTTTCTGGGTCTATAGCGTCAACAACAATTCATCGCCCAATTCTCTTTTTGTGGATGTCTTAGATCTCACAAATGGGCAATTGACGACAGCGGTCCATGGGCCGATTCAAGGCCTACCTGCTGGATGGCAAAAACAACAAGTGGACTTGAGTGCGTTTTCGGGCCAACTCGTAAGACTGATCTTTCGTGGCAACACGGATCATGGCAATCCCGGAAGTCTAACTGCGAACCACGACATCGCCATTGATGACATCATAGTCTACGATGTTGTTCCGACCAATGGTCAGCCCATGCAGCCTGGCCTTGCAGAATTTCGAATCGGCTATACCCGTAACCTAAATCTTGTTGACATTGCTCCTGGAGTCGACGGGCCGTTTTTCTCTCGCGTGCGTCCCGAAGAATTGATGCTCTTGGAATATGCTGGCCAACC
>JAJRYU010000779.1 GCA_024275615.1 Planctomycetota bacterium | reverse complement strand
GGGCCTTCCCCTGTCGAACCGCTTGGTCAAGGGCACCCATCGTCTCCTCGATCGGTGTATCCGGGTCGGGACGGTGCGAATAAACCTAAAAACGGTGGTTGGTGATTGCAGAATTCGTGTAAGTCCAAGAGAATGGGTGTCATGGACGCCAAAAATGCACTTTCTCAAGTTCACCCGAAGGGTGAAGGAAAACCAGGCCTATCGAGGTGTGAATCGGGACCGATTCCGCTCGACACGTTTGCAGGTCGAATCCATGTCGAATGGGACGCGGAAGCTGCGGTTACTCCGTTGGGTCAATTGCCCTTCTTCATCGAATTCCTGAAGACCGGGGATCTTTTCAAACCATGGGTAGAAGACTGTCCGCTCTCTTATACCAGCCCCAACGCTCCAGGAAAGACCGACATCTTGGGTACACTCATGCTTTCCTTCTTATCCGGTCACCGCCGTTATTCCCACATCACCACCCTTCGGGCCGATTCGGTGAATCCGAAAATATTGGGAATGACCAAAGTGGCGAGCGAGGACTCCGTTCGGAAAGCGTTTAGAGAGAATGCCGATGGAGAGGCCAGTGCCGAATGGCTTCAATCTCATTTGATGCGCTGCTACGAACCTCTCTTGTACGAACCGTGGATTCTGGATGTGGACGCCACGATCAAGACACTCTATGGACATCAGCAGGGAGCGAAGGTTGGCTACAACCCCCATAAACCGGGGCGTCCTTCTCATGTTTACCACACCTATTTTGCCGCCAACATCCGTTTGATTCTGGATGTAGAGGTTCAACCAGGCAATCAGACGGCAGCTTGCTACACTCTTCCGGGACTGTGGGCCTTTCTCGACCGACTTCCCCGTCAAGCATGGCCTCAATTTCTCCGTGGGGATTGCGACTGGGGAAATGAAAAGGTCATGTGCGAATCCGAGAAGAGAGGTCTCGACTATCTGTTCAAGTTGCGCCATACACGCAAAGTTAAAGGATTGATCGAGGAATCGTTTGGCCGGAGCGATTGGGTAAACGCAGGTCAAGGCTGGCAAGGAGTCGAAGATACTTTGCAACTTTCCACGTGGACGAAAAAGCGACGCGTCATCATCCTTCGGCGAGAGATCAAGGGTGGAATTGTCGGAACCGAAGAAAAAGGAAAAGAACTGGGGAGTTCCCAGTTGGAGTTCAGTTTTGTCGATGCTCTGGAGCCGGTCAAAAAGTACGAATACCAAGTCCTGATCACTTCCCTTAAGGATGAGATCTTGACGGTGGCGCAACATTATCGAGACCGGGCGGATGCGGAAAACAACTTCGATGAACTGAAGAATCAATGGGCTTGGGGAGGGTACACGACCCATGATATGAAGCGGTGTCAAATCATGGCCAGGATCAATGCCCTGGTTTATAACTGGTGGTCCTTGTTTGTGCGCTTGGCCATCCCGGAGAAACATGCCGAGGCGATCACCAGCCGACCCTTGCTGTTAAGTGCGGTCGCCAAACAAACGAAACACGGTGGTCAAACCACGCTGTCGATTACCAGCCTTCACGGGAAAGCCAAAAAAGCACAACGGATTCTCACTTCGCTCGCGGAGTTTCTATCTCACATCAGATCAACTACGGAGCAGTTGGGCTGGGAAGAACGGTGGCGACTGATTCTGAGCCGGATTTTCGCTTGGTTGCTCAACGGAAGGCTGCTACCCGTCCCTTTGTTGATTCCAGACACCTCTTAATCGGGATCGAAGTGCGCTTTTTTAACCGGTTTGGCTGGGAGAACCGCACCAACTCTGCCTGCCAACTGCGGTTTTTAGGGTTATCGCGGCAGGGATGCCGCTCCCACGACGAACCCGCAAAACGATCTGTGAAAGACCGATAGTGTATTGTCCAAGCGGAAGAAGAGGGTGTTGCGAAATTGCCTTCTTTCGGGACGACAGG